>CAYXHK010000211.1:0-4256 GCA_964464665.1 uncultured Syntrophomonadaceae bacterium | reverse complement strand
TCCTAGTATTTTAGGAAATATTCGTTTTTACACAATTATACGGACTCAATATTTTATTCTACTTAGTTAATAAGACTCAATACAAATTTCTGCAATAATGGTTCTAGACCTATAAGACCTATAAGTAATGTCATAATACCAACAAATAACATTATCTTTGTGAAGTAAGAGATAATGAAGTCGCTGGTTTTACCACCTAGATTATCGCTGATATGATCCCATAGTTGGACTAATTGTTCTTCATTGATCTCTGAGCTGTTATCATAGTTATTTTTTTTATAATATAAGCAATGTTGATAAATTGAATTGACTAAACCGGTATAGAGGTGGGCTTTGATCGGTCTTTTAGCATAAACGGAAGTTCCTGGGATACTAATTCTTACGTAAATAGACTGCAAAAATTGAATTCCATCCTCATGGATATTAAAAGACATAGTCGTTGTCTTATTTGAGAAAACGAAAGGAATATATTTATTGGTCTTATTTATTCTGGGATTAACAATAATCATCAGGGGATAAGAATAACAGTAGCTAATATTACCCTCATCGCGGATGTTTAGTTCTGAAATCTTGTTGATAAACTTATTGATATATTTGTTGCCAATACAAGTTAATATCTTTCTGACACCGCGGTAAATATGTTCCGAATTTGCTACCCTTAAGTCACAGTAAAAAATAATTCTGTGATGGTAATAACCAATTAAACACTTGTCCAAGCTAAATTCATAGATTACTTGCTTTCCCGGATTATCTTGCCAATAGCGTTCTCTGAACTCTTCTTCAATAATTTGTCTATCTATTTCAAAAATGTTATAAAGAATGTGTTCCGAAAAGCTGTTGTTTTGTTTATCCAGCAGCAGCTCGAAGTTTAAACTTGATTGTAGGTGATTAATAGTTTCAACTAATTCGGTTTCGCTAAAAACCACCGTATCTTTATTAAATTTTAATAAACCTAGCAGGTTAAATTGAATTTTACTTAATCCCACTTTAAAGTACCTCCAAAATATGCTGAATTGATAGCATTTAAGATATAATAAATAAAGTACAGTTTTACGGAGGGCTTCCGATGAAAATGTTAAACAAAACGTGTATTGTTACCGGGGCCGGTCAGGGGATTGGCAAAACAACCGCTTTGCTTTTTGCCCAAGAAGGCGCAACGGTTATCGTAAATGATATCGTATGGGAGAGAGCGGTATCAGTTTGTAACGAAATCAATGCCAATAAGGGAGTAGCTAAACCAGTTCAAGCCGATATCGCGATAAGACACGAGGTTGAGAAACTGGTCAGGGAAACCCTAAATAATTTTGGACAAATTGATATTCTTATAAATAATGCAGCCGTACAAACCATAAGTCCTTTTCTTGAATTGAAAGAGGAAGAATGGCGCCGCGTAATCGATGTGAATTTAACCGGATATTTTCTTTGCAGTCAGTTGGTTGCCCGAGAAATGATCAAAAATCCAGCTCAGATTAAGGGTAAAATAATCAATCTATCTTCAATCCATCAAACATTACCCCGGTTTAATAAAATTCATTATGATGTTTCTAAAGCCGGAGTAATGATGCTTACTAAAGAAATGGCACTTGAGTTAGCTGAATATCACATAAATGTTAATGGTATCGCTCCTGGAGCTATTGCTACTCCAATGAATCAAGATATTCTAATATCTTCCGAAAGAATAAGGGAACTAAGTTTAAGGATCCCGCTTAAAAGAATCGGTCTACCGGAAGAAGTCGCCAAAGCAGTCCTCTTTTTGGCCTCAGACGATGCTGATTATATAACCGGGGAAATACTTACCGTGGACGGGGGAAAAAACCTGCTCAATAAATAAGTGTAAAGCATAGTTGTTGCTCTACTACACCCATTCAAAATTCTTCACTTTATGGTAAAGTTCCTGCCATAAGAATTATTATGTGAAAAAAGCTTAACCTACGTTTCGGGTAATGTTTACAATAATATTGGACATTTGAAGCCAGCAGATTCAGAGATAAAAAAACATCAAGGGCTTAACCCTTAATTTTGAAGATATTTTTAAGGTTATTTGTGGATTCGTCTTTGTGGGCCACGATCAGGCTGTTTACGTTACACCTTGTAGCTGTCCGATGGAAGATCAGTGCCTCCGTTAAGGTTAAGAATCCTATCCGCCTGGCTTTAAGGATGATTATGCGGATGGGTCTTCGCTGCATATGCTGCTCCCGAACCACCTGGTAAAGCCATCGCCGAGAAAATAAAAATCCCGCAATCACTTGCGGGATAAGACTTACACATATGGCGCGCCCGGCTGGATTCGAACCAGCGACCTCCGGATTCGTAGTCCGTGACTCTATCCAGCTGAGCTACGGGCGCAAAATTAAAATGGCGGAGAGAGAGGGATTCGAACCCTCGAAGCGAGTTTAAGCTCGCTTAATCGCTTAGCAGGCGACCGCCTTCGACCGACTCGGCCATCTCTCCATAATAAATCATTGTTGAGAACCATTCATTATTATACGTTCGCAGGCGGCAAAAGTCAAGGCTGGCCTCGTGATGTTGTCAATAGTCAGCGAAGATGATGTCACCGCACCAATAATACTTTCATTATATAATTTTATATAATATAATACTAATAAAGGGGGGGCAATAGTAAGTGAAACCAAAAGAATTGATGAAATTACTGGCGACTGAAGGTTGGGTAATTGTCAGAACAGAAGGTTCGCACTACATACATAAACACCCAACAAAGCCCGGAACCATACCAGTAGCCCTCCACAATAAAGACATGGCGCCGGGAACATTAAACAAAATCCTTAAGGCAGCAGGGCTGAAATAAACCCCGACCTTAAGGAGTTATAAATAAAGGAGTGATTTAAATGGTTTGCATTTATCCTGCAATCTTCACGCCTTCTGAAGTCGAAGGCCGCGGTGTTGTTTATACCGTCGAAATACCCGATATTCCAGGATGCATCACTGAAGGAGAAACAATTTCTAATGCAGTAATTATGGCCAGGGAAGCATTGGCCGGCTGTATCTTAGCTTTAAAGCAATCCAAGGAAGATGTTCCAGCACCGTCTGATTACAAAGATATTCAAACATCTTCAAACGAGGAATTCGTCACGTTAATCGATGTTGACCTAGATGAATATTTACGAAAAAAAGAAACCAAGTCTATAATTAAAACAGTCAGCCTTCCCCAATGGTTAGCAATTATGGCCGAAGAGGCTGGAATCAGTTATTCTCAATCTCTTCAAAATGCCTTAAAGCACGAACTTGGGTTAGAATAAAGCCTGCCTAAAGCTTGGAAGGAAGAAACCACAGCGAAACTGAACGAACCTGCTGAGGAATTATAAAAATTTACTGTGTAGTTACTGTTGTGAGATGAGGTATCTAAAACACAAATTTTTATTGCTTTTCCACAATATCCACAGGCATTAAAAAAGCCCTTGCATGCCGCATTTTACGGTACTTACAAGAGCTTTTGATTAATATAAATATGGCGGAGGGGGTGGGATTCGAACCCACGGAGGCCTCACGACCTCAACGGTTTTCAAGACCGCCTCCTTCAACCGCTCAGACACCCCTCCGCAATCGCTAATTACTTGCTTTTCCCTCTGGAATTACTCTTGCTTTATGATTGCTATTGCTACTTCTTTACATATAAGGCCTCAAGATTCAGAATTCATTATAGCATAGCCCTACCAATTTCGTCAAAGAGCAAGACACATCTGACTACGATATGCTAAAGTAAACTTAATGAATAATGTCAGGAGACATCGCGCCCGCTGTGAATTGCAGAATGAGGAAAGGGATGAACCGACCCGAATACCGCAAAACAGGACAAGGAGTGAACTTATGCATACGCAAATCCGCGAAAATCTCTTTCGCATTGAAATTCCTTTGCCGAGAAACCCCCTCCGGGCTTTAAATGCCTATTTTTTAAAAGGCCGGGACAAAAACCTGTTGATCGACACCGGGTTTAACCAACCGGAATGTCGACAGGCCATGGATCAGGCCATTAAGGAGATCGGTTTCTCTATGGACAATACCGACATTTTCATTACCCACGTCCATTCCGATCATGCTGGTTTGGCGGGTTATCTGGCTAGACCAGGGAACCGCATCTTTACCGGTGAATATACCGCCCGGGATGTTGCCCGTAAACACGATTTCATTAAACGGTTTGAACTGCTGATCCAACAGGGCGGTTTGGCGGCAATGGGATTGACCCAGGATCCGGCTACCCATCCCGGTTATCGCTACCGCTCCGATGAAATAAATTTGAA
>CAYXHK010000210.1:0-4265 GCA_964464665.1 uncultured Syntrophomonadaceae bacterium | reverse complement strand
TTCAATAATTCTACCAATTTATCTAAAATCTGCGCCGCTACCTCCCGCTTGGTCATTTGCGGCAGCGATACGGTTTTCCCATTCGCAAAGAGCAGGGTCACGACATTAGTGTCAGTACCAAAACCGGCCCCTTCCTGCGTCACATCATTGGCTACAATCAGGTCCAGGTTTTTCTTGCGGATTTTCGCCTCGGCGTACTGTTCAAGGTTTTCGGTTTCCGCCGCAAAGCCGATTAAGACTTGGCGCTCCTTACGCTGCCCCAGCTCATACAGGATATCCGGATTCCTTTCCAGATTTAAAACCAGTGGCCCGTCGTCTTTCTTTATCTTCTGCTCCGCCCGAGCCTGAGGCCGGTAGTCCGCGACTGCCGCGGTCTTTACCACCGCGTCACACTCGGCATAATGCTCCAGGGTCGCCGCATACATTTCCTGCGCCGTATTTACGGCTACAAGTTCCACCTCAACCGGCGGGGTTAAATTAGTCGGCGCGGAAATCAAAATCACCCGCGCTCCCCGATCCCGGGCTGCCTCGGCCATAGCGTATCCCATCTTCCCGGTGCTGCGGTTAGTTAAAAAGCGCACCGGATCCAAAGGTTCCCGGGTAGCCCCGGCTGTGACCATAATCGTGCGACCCGCCAGGTCCCGCTTCTGCTCAAAAAAATTAACCAGTTCCTCAACAATTTTTTCCGGCTCTGGCAGCCGGCCTTTGCCGATATCACCGCAAGCCTGCACCCCGCTGGCCGGTTCAATGATCCGATATCCCAGATTACGCAGTTTGGTTAAATTCTCTTGCATGACCGGGTTCTCATACATATGCACATTCATGGAGGGAACGATCATGATCGGTACCGTGGCCGCCATTATCGTGGTTGAAAGCAAGTCATCGGCTATCCCGTTGGCGATCTTCCCCACCATATTGGCTGTAGCCGGGGCAATCAGCAGAACGTCGGACTGCTGCGCTAACTCAATATGCTGAATATGCGGGTCCCCGTTCTGCCAAAACATCTCGGTTGCTACCGGGTTTTGGGATAGGGTCCCCAAGGTTAAAGGGGTAATAAACTCCGCCGCGTTTCGGGTCATGATTACATGTACCTCAGCACGCGCTTTTTTCAGACGGCTGACTACCTCCGCCATCTTATAGGCCGCAATCCCGCCGCAAACTCCGATGATGATCTTTTTTCCCTGCAGCACACTAATCCCCCTCACAAATTTAAAATGCTTTATACCGGTATACCGGTTACTTTCAAGCTACTTATCCTGCTGCTAATCCTTTTTAACATACAGGAAGGGCACTGCTCGCGCTGCCCCCCTTTTAAACTCTCCAGTTTTTTCGGCTACATGATTTTCCTGCTTAATTATCGGCTACATGATTTTTCGGCTGCCGGCTTCTTAAAAAACCTCTTTAAGCGGTCTTTAAGCTTTCCAGGTTTTCCGTTACTTAATTCCCCCGGAAGTTGTTTCCCAGCTAATCTCTCCAGCGGCTATTTCATGGAGCGCAACTACTACTGGTTTGTTCGAGGTTGGCTCCACTCTCGGCGGACTCCCTTCGGTCAGCTGCCGGGCTCGCTTCGACACGGCTGTTACCAAAGAATACTTGCTTCCCCCAAAATTTTTAGTTAACTCCGTAATATTCAGAGGTTGATTATTATCCAATTGAGATCCCCCTTCTGCCGACTAAAAATAACGCGTAAGACGGCTGATCCGGCACCGTTCAGCCATTAATATAGATTTCAGCAGGGACACCGCAGTTTCCACGTCATCGTTGGGCACTAAATAATCGTAACCGGAAATTTTCCCCAACTCGTCCCGAGCCTCGTCCAAACGCCGCTGTTTTACCTCCTCCGAGTCGGTCCCCCGCTTATGCAGCCGCCGCTCCAGTTCTTCCATCGAGGGCGGGGTGATAAAAACGAATACCCCCTCGGGAAACTTTTCCTTAATCTGGCGTGCTCCTTCACAATCAATCTCCAGGATGATATCCTTCCCCATTTTAAGCGCTTCCAGCACCGGGGTTTTAGGTGTTCCATAAAGATTGCCGTAAACCTGCGCCCATTCTAAAAAATCATCCTGGGCCAGGCGTTCCTGAAACTCGGAATGGCTCCAGAAATAATAATTAACCCCATGGGCCTCTCCCGGCCGGGGCGCGCGACTGGTTGCCGATATTGAATAAACCAAATCTGGCACCTCTCGGCGCAGCGCCGCACATAACGTGCCTTTGCCCACGCCGGAAGGACCGGAAATGACCATGAGTATACCTTCCCGGATCATTAGATTTTCCTTCCCATTAAAATTAAAGCACCCTGAATCAATGCATCCTGGATTAAAGCACCCAGGCCGGATTCTGGTTAAGCCCGCGGACCGGCTGAATTTCCTTTTCCAGAGAAATTCCAGTCTTCCCTCGTTTACTCCGTATCATCTACTCCGTATCATCTACTCCGTATCATCGGCCGCTGGAGTCGTTTCTTTCACTGATAAGCGGTTGGCGACCGTCTCCGGCTGTACCGCAGATAAGATTACATGGTCACTATCCGCGACTATTACTGCCCGAGTCCGTCGGCCGTATGTAGCGTCCACCAGCATCCCGCGTTCCCTCGCCTCTTGGATTATCCGTTTAATCGGGGCTGATTCCGGACTGACGATCGCTATGATTCGATTGGCGGACACGATGTTCCCAAATCCGATATTGATCAGTTTTATATCCACCTTGATTCCTGGCAGCGGTTGTGCCAGGATTCACCTCCTTTGCATTCAGTAGTTTAAATGGATAACTAACTGGCTGCTTAATTTGGCTGCTCGATTTGCCTACTCAATATTTTGAATCTGTTCCCTAATCTTTTCTAATTCGCTTTTGATTTCTACTACTGTATGGGAAATTTCTGCGTCATTGGCCTTGGAACCAATGGTGTTGGTTTCGCGGTTCAATTCCTGCAGCAGAAAATCCAGTTTTCTTCCCGATGGTTCGGCCGAGAGCAGTAAGCGGTGTAACTGCTCCAGATGGCTGCTTAGCCGGACTAATTCTTCGGTTATGTTGCACCGTTCGGCAAAGATGGCCACCTCGGTCGCTAGCCGGCCCTCATCCACTAAATTCTCGCCGGCCAATTCCTTAATCCGGGTACCCAACCGTTCCCGATACGCCTCGACAACTCGGGGCTCCTGGGCCATAATAACCCCAGTAAACTGCTCAATCTTGACAATTCTCTGGAGAATATCCGCTTCCAGGCGAATCCCCTCCGCTTCCCGCATCCCGGTTAATTCCGCCATAGCCGCAGCAATCGCCGTTTCCAGCCCCTCCCATAACTCATCGAGATCCTCTTCCGGTTCCTGAAGGGTAAAAACCCCGGGAAGCCGGGAAAGCTGTTCTGCGGTGATTTGGGGCGAAATTTGCAGAAGTTCGCCTAATTCTCTTAATGATTTATGATAAGCGATGGCCAATTCCTTGTCAACCTTTACCAGCGTAGATTTTTCCCCTTCGTGCACCACGTTGATGGAAACGTCAAAGCGGCCCCGGGCGGCTTGAGTCAGCACCCGGCGCCGAATTTTCTCTTCCAGACCCGAGTAGGCCCGCGGCAGGCGCACCGCCACCTCGCTATAGCGATGATTAACCGATTTAATCTCAACGGTTACGCGTTTACCGCCCACCGCGGCCTCTCCCCGGCCAAAACCCGTCATACTCTTCAACAACCAACTGTTCCCCCTCAAATTAGTAGATCCGGCAGATCATCCCTTTCATATTATCTTAAGTATACTACGAAATGATGCAAAATCGCCATTTTATTTTGATAATAGGCTTTTTGCTTTCCAATACACTAATTTGCGGCCAAACATTCTGGCCAACACGTACTTCAGCAAAGCAAAGATTTGCCGGCTTCCGGCCACCAGCAGGATCAAGATCCAGTGCTCGGCCTGCAGGGGAACGGTTTTAAACACGCTGCTCAGGAAGGGCTGATAGATGACACTGAGCTGCATCACGGTGGAAATCAGCACCGCCATGATGAGCAGCGGATTGCCAAAAAAACCGATTTGGAACGCTGACTGCGTCTCCGAGCGGCACTCCATCACGTAAAAGAGCTGCAGGAAAACGAGCGTTGAAAACGCGCAAGTCTGGGCCAGCCTTAACGAATCGCTGCTGCCGTCCCCCCAGTAATACAGAGCGAAGACAAATACGAGCAGGGTCCCCAGCCCGATTTCGATTCCCCGCCGGATGATCTCCTTCCCCAGACCCCGGGCAAAAACACTTTCCTGCGGGTGCCGGGGCGGACGTTCCATTAT
>CAYXHK010000209.1:2007-4276 GCA_964464665.1 uncultured Syntrophomonadaceae bacterium | reverse complement strand
CCCGCTGCTGGTCCTCGGTGCTGCTTTAATCACCTTCGGGATCTTCCCCTCGCTCTTGATGGATCTGGTTAATAACGGAGTGGCCCCCTTGTTTGCCAGAGCTGGTCTGGGCGGCATGATCGGAGGTGGCTTCTAGTGGATATTACTTTACTGGTACCGGAAATATTTGTAGCGAGTTTGGCCTTTTTGCTTTTAATTCTCGGCTTGGTAGCTCCGCGGGGAGAACGCCGGGGATTAGTCCTGTTTGCCATCATCGGCATCATTGGCTCAATCGTGGTGGTAGCGGCACATTTCAACATGTTTGAAGGATTTTTGGGCCGGATGTACCTGGTGGATTCTTACGCCAGTTACTTTAAACTGCTCTTCCTGATTTCAGCGCTCTTGGTCTGTCTGACAACCAGCAGCTACTTTAAACCGCTGGTGGGGGAAGGCAGTGAGGCATACGCCTTAATTCTGTTTGCTACCGTGGGGATGATGATTCTGGTTTCGGCCGGGGAACTCATCACCCTCTACGTCGGGATGGAACTGATGACCATTTCCTTCTATATATTAACCGCCAATCTGGCCGGGGAGGATGCCCGTTCTTCGGAGGCTGGCCTTAAGTATTTGATCCTGGGGGCGATTTCTTCTGCGGTTATGTTATACGGCTTCACCTTGCTGTATGGGGTTACTGGTACGACCATGATTCACGAGATAGCCCGGCACAGTGATTCCAGCCCTGCTTTCTGGCTAGGGGTAATCTTTGCCTTATCCGGCTTTGGGTTTAAGGTGGCGGCAGTTCCCTTCCACATGTGGGCGCCCGATATTTACGAAGGGGCTCCCACGCCGATCACCATCTTTTTGGCGGTTGCTTCCAAAGCCGCCGGGTTTGGAGTGTTTGTGCGGCTCTTTTTAACCGCTTTCCCTTATCACGCCGACCATTGGGTTCCGGTAATTGCTATCTTAGCCACGGCTACCATGATTTTAGGTAATTTAGCCGCCATCCCCCAACAGAACATTAAAAGAATGCTGGCCTATTCCAGTATTGCGCAGGCGGGTTATCTGTTGGTCGGTTTGGTAGCGGCTAATGAACTGGGAGTAAAGGGCATACTCTTTTACTCGATGATCTATGTGTTTGCGAATGTGGGCGCTTTTGCGGTGACGATTGTGTTTAATAATGTTTCGGAAAGTGATGACATTGCCGACTATTCGGGACTCGCCCGGCGTTCTCCCTTGCTGGCCGTGACTATGCTGGTGTGCATGTTATCCATGGCCGGCATTCCGCCCCTGGCCGGCTTCGCGGGCAAGTTCTACCTATTTACCGCCGTAATTGGCGAAGGTTATCTGTGGTTGGCCATAATCGGTTTAGTGATCAGTATGATTTCGGTGTATTACTATTTATCGGTTGCGAAAGTGATGTATATGGGCCCGGTAAACGACTACAGTGCGATTAAAATCAGCGGTTCCATGAAGCTGGTTTTATACGTGTGTATGGTACTGACCATAGTAATCGGTTGTTATCCTGGACCGTTGGCGGAATTAGCCAGCACCGCGGCACACTACATGTTTTAACAATTGAAAGAAAATTCCATAGTTTTCTTGCTGAAAACCCTTCCTCGGGAAGGGTTTTTCTGCTGTGATCCGGAAATATATAGAGTAGTTCCCGGACGGAGAATACTTACTGGATTAGCAGATTATTAATCTCTGGCAGTAGCTTTTTCAGGTAATCATCCGTTTAATAGAGATAGGCTTTCTTTGATTTCAATTAAGGGTGTGAGTTAGTGCAATCGTTCAGGCCGGAAGACGAGCTGATTAATCGAGCCAAGCAGGACCCCGAGGCCTTCGGTGAAATATATGAATTGTTTTTTAAACAGATCTATCGTTATGTATATGGTCTGGTACGTAACCATCCCGAAACCCAGGATATTGTTTCCGAAACTTTTATTAAGGCCATGAAGGGTATCGGCAGTTATAACCCGACCGGCAAACCCTTTGTCGTCTGGTTATACCGCATCGCTAAAAATACCGCCATAGACCATTTTAGACGGAATAAAAGGGAAGTAGATATCAGTTGGCTGGAAATGGCGAGTCCGGAAAAGGAACTGGAACAGGTAGAGTATCGGCATTGGTTAGATCAGGCTTTGCAGCATCTGACTGAAGACCAGCAGAAAGTAATCAGGCTGCACTACCTGGAAGATATGAAATTTAAAGATATCGCTCAAGTTACTAATCGTACGGAAGGTGCTGTCAAAGCGATGGCGTTAAGGGCCGTCAGTCGTTTGCGCCTGGT
>CAYXHK010000209.1:0-1997 GCA_964464665.1 uncultured Syntrophomonadaceae bacterium | reverse complement strand
ATGAAAAGCGCGTGGGCAAAACATATGAAGTGTTGGTCATGGGGAAGGAAGAGGTGACCTATGGGGCATAGAGAAATACGGGAACTACTGGAAACGGAAATAAAGGACCGGTCTGAGTTGGTCAGCCTGTTAGCGGTGGAGCAGGAGCTGCACGATTATTTCAGCAGCCAGCCTTCCGAAGCCTTCCGTCGGCAGTTGAAAACCCAACTGTTGACAGACGCCCGAAAGTATCGATTCTTATTCCGACAAAACGGGCGCGGGTGGCTTTATTCGATATCGGCCATCGTGGCTGTAGCTGCAGTGCTGCTTATTGCCGTTACCCCTAGCAGCCTGCGCCAGGACTGGTCAACCCGGCTTTTTGGAACCGGTTTAGTTGAACAAGTGGCAGAAGCTCCGCCGATGTTGGGAATTCAGGATGCTATAGGAAATATAGCTGAGTCATCTCCAGAAACAACCGGCCCAGGCGATGAGGAAAACAGCAGTATAAGCTCGGGTCAAAATCAGGAACAGGGTCTTTTAGCCGGGAAAGTCGGTGGGGAAGGTTTGCTGAATCCTCAGCCCGAATTTCGGGTTGCTGATAGTCCGGCCGCTTTAGCCGATAATGGCCAAGGCAGTCCGGGAAGCCAAGGAATCTTGGAATCCCCAGAGGTATTGCAACAAACGCCCGGTCTCCCAGAGGCAGCGTCGGATTTCAATAATACCGGGACGAAATCGTTGTCCCGCAGCCGGTCGTCGAAACCGGATACTAACGTGGTCATCAATGATCCGGCTTTTACGCCGGTTGCTAAAGTTAAAGTTTATAAAGATCAAAACCGAGATTGGCAATCATCTGACTTGCAGCACCTGGCTGCTGCTTTGGGGATGGACCAAGTTTTGACTGCGAATTCGACCGGTGCCGGGTATTCTTTGGCAGGTAACGGCAAAACACTTACGGTCTTAACTGAAAAAGTACCCGACCGAATCCAGTTCACCAGTCAACCCAACAGCCAGATCAGTATGGCCGGCTTAGCCGGCCCGGAAATTCAGCAAACCGAAGCTTTAAGCCAAGCACAGAAGGTGCTATCTGCTTTAGGTTACCCAGACCAGGGGATTAAGGTTGTAAGGCAGACCGAGACGGCTGCTGCCAATTACGAGTTTATTTTTAACCTGCAGGCAGCAGGACTGACCATAACTGACAATGAAGTCCGGGTGGAGATCGATCGTCGGTCTGGAGAAGTGGCGGAGTTTGCGGGAATGCTGCCTAATTTTACGGAACTGGGTGAATACTCGGTGATTTCGGTGGAGCAGGCTTTAGAAAAATTATGGCAGGCTAAAATAACGGAAGCTGCGGTCGAGCCAATTGGACCTTTAGCGGCTAAATCCGCGGCCGAATCGATTCAGGGAACCCTGGAGGAAGGGAAAATAAACCAGTCAATGGATTTGCCAACTGCTGCGGCTAAATGCCCCGAGGTTTGGTCAAACCTCCCGATTCCCCAGGGCGAGAAACTGATACTCGAAAAGATTGAGCTTATTGAGGAGTACGAACTAATAGACCAGCAGGAAGCCTTGTTGATCCCCAGGTATCGACTAAGCGGCCAACTAACGGACGGCCGACATTTTGAAGCGCTCGTAAAAGCGGTGGAGTGATGATAGAGAGCGTTCCTTACGATAACATAGCCGAAAGCCCCCAATTTTAATTGCGGGGATGAAGGCGGCTTCGTCGTTTTTTCTGAAAAAGGAAGTGGAGTTCTTCATTCTCGACTAATGCTTAGCCTCGTTCTAAAATATACCATTTGTATTGACCATGACTGAATGGTTAAGGCTCCTCAACTTGACAACCCTTGACGCCTAAACTATGATGTACTTATAAAAGCTGGAGGTGGTAAAATGATTGGAATGATGCGCAAGGCTTTTTACTTCGGCTTGGGTGGAATCTCCGTTACTAAGGAGAAAGCGGAACAGTTGGTTGACGAGCTGATTAAAAAAAATGTTATCAAAGAGGAGGTTTATGCGCAGGT
>CAYXHK010000208.1:0-4296 GCA_964464665.1 uncultured Syntrophomonadaceae bacterium | reverse complement strand
AATGCTAATGCTTTAAACTTTAATGTATTCTATGCACGATTCCGGTTTTTGCCACAATGTACTTTCCGGTTGCTCGGTGAAACAAATGCTGTCCACTCGTCATATATCGCCCGAAGTTCCTCGTCCAGATAGGCGAGGGCTTTTCCCTCTATCTCCTCCAGCACACCATAGAAGGCCTTAGCGATTGCGCCGGCAATTGCGGCAATAGTGTCACTGTCGCCGCCGAGGGAAATGGCAGTGCGGAGAGAATCCTCAAAAGAGATGATCCCGCATTTTTTCAACTCTTTAATTTTAACAAGTTCCGCCGCTTCAATTCCATTCCATGCAGATGAGTCTGCAGCATATCATCAATCTCGGTCTCCGCCTGACGGATCCCCGCCCAAGTGGTTCAGTCTTTCTTCCAGCCTGACCATTACCCTGGTTCTGGACAATGAGAACAAGAGCAGGCCCGCCCAAATGAATCCGAAGGCCAGCAGGTGTCCGCGGGTGAAAGGCTCATGATAAGCCAAAACCCCCAACATCAGGGTGATTGTGGGACTGATATACTGTAAAAAACCGACTACAAACAAGGGCAAAAGTCTGGCACCAGCGGCAAACATGACCAGGGGTACGGCGGTCACCGCCCCGGCGCCCAGCAGCAGCAGATTGGCTGGGGCAAGATTGAACCCAAAGGAGCTGTTGCCGGTGTACGAAACATAGGCCAGATAGGGCAGGGCGAAAGAACAGCTCAAGAGGGTTTCCAGGGCAAGACCAGTTACCGCACCGATGTCAGCCGTCTTTTTGAAAAGTCCGTAAGACCCGAAAGTCAAAGCCAAAACAATCGCCACCCAGGGCAAGGCGCCATATTGCAGGGTTATGCTAAAAACCCCGACGGCTGCCAGCAGGAAGGCGATTATCTGGAGCGGGGACAGGCGCTCCTTAAGAATTATTATCCCTAGCATAATGCTGACCAGAGGATTTATGTAATAACCCAGGCTGGTCTGCACAATATGATTGTTATTGACCGCCCAGATATAGGTGAACCAGTTCAGATTGAGGGTCAAAGCGGCGAGAAAAACGGTTGCCAGTTTGCGCGGCTGCCGGGCGATCCGACCGCTTTCATTCCAGAATTCTTTTAATTTTCCGGTGAGAAGCAGCATTAGCAGCAGGAAGGCGAAAGCCCAGATGATCCGGTGGGCCAGTATCTGGATGGGGGGGACATTTTGCAGCTGCTTCCAATAGACCGGCAGTATCCCCCAGAGCAGGTAGGCACCCCCTACATACCCTATCCCGGCCGCGCTTCGGCTGCGTTCTAAAATCTTCATTTATGCTATACCCTTCATTTGATTACCCTTCATTTTATACCTTGACCCTTGACCCATGACATCAATGCCGCCGTCTCGCGTGGCTGGATAAGCTCAACTAGATAAGCTTAGCTAGATAGGCCCATTTCTATGTATGAATCGTGTCACCAGTCAATTATACACTAACAATTACTGATAATTACTGATAATAACCAATAAAAACGAAAAGGAGCGATTCGAAAGCCAACCGAGCTTCCGTATCGCTCCCTTATAAAATAAAGTGGACTCCAACGAACCTTTATCGACTTATTACCATCCATCGCCTTTAACTTCCGTTTCCCTTTCAACTCTCCCAAAAGCCCTTCGTCTGTCAGGTTTCCAGCTACTCACTTCACAACAGTCTTTCTTCCACATCTGTTCCTTCTTCTTCCATTTCCTTTCGGTCCTTTTAGAATCTGAAACTTCAATGTCTTCCGTCCTGTTATAAACCTTTTCCCTGAATCCTTCGGATATAGTAAATCCCTTGATTCACCTGGCACTTATGTTCTGTTAAAAGTTCCGTTTCCGTTTTCCGGCTCTTTCGGTTTTCCGTCTTAGGAATTCCTTGGAGTCCACTTAAAATTTACTACAAATTATCGGTTCCCGTCAAAGCCCAAATTGGGCGATTTAGACCTGGTTTTATGAATATTCCGAAAACATGATCCCGATATCGAACCGAATCTCCCATTTTCAATGGCAGTTCTTTTTTTAAACGACCATGAATCAAAAATATGCTTCGAAAAAAAGTGCAGCTGCTGAAAAAGCTTTATCCGGACACCAATATCAACCACCGGTCGGAGCGCTGCACTTCGGCTGCGTTCTAATATCTCCATTTGCAAACACGTTCCACCCCTTTCCAGAACGCGGCCACATCCACGCCGGTAACATTTAATACGGGAAGCAAAGGGAACGGTGTCTTGCTTCCTTTGTAATATCGAAGAAAAAAAGCAGAGGGAGAACCGTCCCCGGCTTCTCCCTTTGCTTCTTTCGTTTAAGTTTGCTTCCTTGGCTTCCTTCTTTCGTTTACTTCAGCAAAGCCTTATGGTAGGTCTTCTTTCCTTTACGTATTTTTATGCCGTCCTGCAATTGTACGGAGGTAATATTGTAATCAATCGACGCAACTTTAGCGTCATCGATAAATATGCCCCCCTGCTGAACCAGGCGCCTTGCTGCACTCTTAGAAGCGGCCAAACCACACACCACCATCAGATCCACCACATTGATCGCCCCATCGCTCAGGTGCTCGGCCGTAACTTCCGTAGTTGGCATATTAGCATCAACTGTACCATCTGAGAAGAGCGCGTGTGAAGCGTTCTGGGCCTTCTTAGCTTCTGCTTCTCCATGAATCAGCTTAGTCAGCTCATAGGCTAAAATTTCCTTAGCCTCGTTCAGCTGGCTGCCCTCCCATTTATCCATTGCGTTAACCTGTTTAAGCGGGAGGAAGGTAAGCATGCGGATGCACTTCAGCACATCAGCATCATTGACGTTTCGCCAATACTGGTAGAACTCAAAGGGAGAGGTTTTGTCCGGGTCAAGCCAAACCGCGCCCTTGGCCGTTTTACCCATCTTATTGCCTTCAGAATTCAGCAACAGAGTAATGGTCATGGCGTAGGCGTCTTTGCCCAGCTTACGCCGAATCAATTCCGTACCGCCCAGCATATTGGACCACTGGTCGTCTCCGCCAAACTGCATATTGCAACCGTAGTTCTTAAACAGGTAGTAAAAATCATACGACTGCATGATCATGTAATTTAATTCCAGGAATGACAGACCCTTCTCCATTCTCTGCTTATAGCATTCGGCCCGCAGCATATGATTCACTGAAAAGTGAGTCCCCACTTCCCGCAGCATTTCAATATATTTAAGCTCTAAAAGCCAGTCTGCGTTATTAACCATAATGGCCTTATCATCACCGAATTCTATGAAACGTTCCATCTGTTTCTTGAAGCAGTCAATGTTATGCTGAATCGTCTCCGCGGTCATCATAGTACGCACGTCGGTCCGTCCGGATGGATCACCAATGAAGCCGGTTCCGCCGCCTAAAAGAACGATCGGTCTATTACCCGCCATCTGTAAGCGCTTCATCAGGCAGAGCGCCATAAAATGACCAACATGCAATGAATCCGCCGTTGGGTCAAATCCAATATAAAATGTTGCTTTGCCACTATTGACCAGTTCTTTGATCTCTGCTTCATCGGTGACTTGGGCAATCAAGCCGCGAGCTTCCAGTTCCTCATAAATTTTCATGGTAACCACTCCTTTGCTAAATCTTAACCTTAATAGCTGAATCCTAGTCTTCAGATTCTAGGTCCTTAAACTTTTAACCTAAACCCTTAGCCTTAACCTTAAAACCTTGATCTTTTAACTCTTATCTTAAACCTTGATCTTATAATCTCAATCTTAAATGACCAAATCCTGATCTTATCTAATCTTAATAACCTTAAAACCACAACCTCAATAACCATACCCAAATAACCAAAATACCCTCTGCTCCAATTGGAACAGAGGGCAGAAACTGCGGTACCACCTCTTATACGGGAATTCCTCACAGAATTCCCCTCAATAAGTGCAAACACACCCGCTATACCAGGTGCAAACGCACTATCCGCTATATCGGGCGTACCCGTCAAACCCTACTGTCAGTTCAGGCCGCAACTCCCGGATGTAATTCAGTCAGTGTGTCACAGCCTCTCACCAACCGGCTGTTCTCTTAAATGGCCTAAGCTAAAACTGACCTACTTCTTCCATTCATCGCTTTATTATTATTAAATTTATTTAGATTTTAGTTGATAACGCAGTAAATGTAAAGCACGAAAATAGATCTAGATATAAAAGCAGGATTGATAACCTCGCCTTTTATGGCGCAGTCCCTTTTTTCGGCACAAATAATCCGGTCATATCTTCGTCCAGCGTCTCAATCAGAAAGCTGACCGGACGGAAACCGTCATTACAGGAGATCATGGCGGACTTTTTG
>CAYXHK010000207.1:0-4305 GCA_964464665.1 uncultured Syntrophomonadaceae bacterium | reverse complement strand
TTATCAAAAGACATACTTTTTAGGGATTCTCTTTGAATTGAATTAGGGAGGGCAAATTCTTTAAGGAAGGGAAATACTTTAGGGAGGGTAATCCTAGGCATTTGAGTTTATAGTCGCTTTCGGAAAACGCCGCCATGGATCTGCCGGGCGTCGGAGATGTCATAAAAGGCGTCAGGCTGGATTTCTTTAATCAGTTTTAAGGCATGGTCTAAATCTTTCCGTTTTAGAAAAACATAGATAATATTCCTTTCTCCGCTGCGGCCATGACCAAAAATACAAGTAACCCCGTAACCAGCCTCGCGGAAAACGTTGATAAAATCGGAGCAGTGTTCTGCCTCGGGAAAGATATGCAGCGACAGGTAACCAATCGCTACTTTTTCCTCCAGAATGCTGCCGATATAATTGCCAACCGCGAAACCGCCGGCATAGGCAACAATCATCCAGGGGTTATCGAAACCGCCCACAAGGACTTGCCCCAGTGCTGTAATAAATATCGAGACCTCGACGAAGCCAATGAGGGCAGCCTCCAGTTTTTTGCCTTTGGTCAGCATTAAAATGCGGAACACATCCAAAGACATATCCGTAACCCGGGCGAAGAAAACAAAAAGATAGATAAAAAACGGCGGAAAAGCAGCTAGAAAAGCATCCATGAGCAAAAATCTCCTTCAGTTCAAATTCTATAAATAATAAAGCAGTAAGCAATTAAGTAAATGTAAATAATGGAGCAGTGAGCGATTGAACAAATAATAAAGCATTAAATGGCAAAGCTTAAAAGTGAAGTGAAAGTTTTGAAGCAGCCCGCATAGCCGAAGCTGCTTTCTTCATTGCCCATCCTAACAAATTTTCGACTTTTCGTAAACCTCATCTAACCACTAAATAAAGGTACTTGGAGCACATCCTTGGTTGTTTCGCCGTTATCTTAGACCTTCGTTAATCAACCGAATAATGCAGGAATAGGCGCTATCAGGTGATGACGAGTAACATTTGGCGGGCTTTTTTTTCATCGAGCAGGGAATTTCTTGAGTTTGCCGAATACTATTCTGGATTGGGTTGGTCAGAGTCGTTTGAAGCATTTTGTTAGCAGTACATGATTTCCAGATTTCTTGGTGTTTTTTCAGGAGTTGAGTCGTTTGAAGCATGGTTATTAGTAAGATGGTTATTAGTAAGATAGTTAGCTGTAAGATGGTTATTAGTAAGATGCTTGTTAGAAAAAGTTTGTTTGAAACATGCTGGAATGAAGAGGTGTTAAAACCGGATGTGGGTACAAGGATGGCTAGTGGTCTTTTCCTTAATTATCTTGCTCCTTTATGGTTATTACTTTTTGCAGATTCTGCTGGGCCGGCCCGAACGGTTTGAGGCTATGCTGTCGGGGGGTCTGCAGATGGAAGCGGAGGAAGTGCAGCCGAAATCGCGGTTTATAATGGTGGCCTTCGTGATCGGGGTATCCTTGATTATAGAAGGCGGCTACTTTATTTTGGCCTGGGTCGGCATCGACATCCCCTATTACCGAATTTTAACCGGCTTGTTCATTGCTTTTGAGGTATGGCACGGAACGCAGCTGGTCCCAGTTATCAAAGGATTGTTGGAGGGCGCGGATGAGCTGGCGGAAAAGATGAACTGGAAAATTGAACGGTGGGCAGCTCAGTTCTACGTTATCCATATTATAATAACGCTAGTCCTGCTTTTTATTATTTAACTCAACTGTTCGGCTATAATTTGTTTGTCATCGCAAATCAGCTGTGGTATGCTAACTAAGTAGGGTTGTAGGATGGTTCAGTGTAGGATTATCAGTGCAGAATGGTCAAATCAAAATGGCTTAGCACAGAATGGTCAGAGCGGAGCAGAATGGTTAAGTACAAATGGTTCAGCCAGGATGCTCAGGTAATGTAACCCAATCGTTTTAATTTAACTGTTAACTTTTACATGTGTAGGATGGCAGGATGGTAGGAAAGACGCGGGCTTAACACCGGCGGCAGTTTCTGCTGTTTCGGTGTTTTTAATTTTTTGGCCGCTAAGTGTTTTCCTGCCCCTAGGTCAAGAAAGGGAGGAAGATTTATGATTGTTGTAATGGAAAAAGACGCGGCTGTCGAGGCCGTGCAAAGAGTCAAGGAGCGCCTGCGGGAACGGGGTTTTTCGATTCACCTTTCGCAAGGGGTGGAGCGCACGATCATTGGGGCCGTAGGCGGTCGGGATAAGGCCGGCATGGATTTCTTGGAGGCTTTGCCAGGGGTGGAAAAGGTAGTCCCCATTTTAAAACCGTTCAAACTCACATCCCGGGAGTTTCAGGCTCGGGACACTGTAATTGAGGTGGGCCAGCAAAAGTTTGGCGATAACAGTCTGCAGATAATCGCCGGTCCTTGCGCGGTTGAAGGCCGGGAGCAGTACCTGGAGATCGCCCGGCTGGTGAAAGAGGCCGGAGCGACGATGCTGCGCGGCGGAGCGTTTAAGCCGCGGACTTCGCCCTATTCTTTTCAGGGACTGGAAGAGGAGGGCTTAAAGATCCTAGCGGAAGCGCGGGAGCTTACCGGTCTGCCGATCATCACGGAAATTGTAGACCCCCGCTTAGTTTTGCTGGTGGCGCAGTATGCCGATGTCCTACAGGTGGGGGCTCGGAATATGCAAAACTTCTTTTTGTTAAAAGAAGTGGGGAAGGCGAATAAACCGGTGATTTTGAAACGGGGGCCTTCCGCCACGATCGAGGAGTGGGTGATGGCCGCCGAGTACATCGTTTCGAGCGGCAATCCGCAGGTTATTCTCTGTGAACGCGGGATTCGGACTTTCGAAACCTACACCCGCAATACTCTCGATTTGAGTGCGGTCCCGCTTTTAAAACGCTTGACCCATCTGCCGGTGATTGTCGACCCGAGCCACGGAACCGGCAAGTGGCGGCTGGTAGAACCAATGTCGCGGGCCTCCTTGGTCGCGGGAGCCGATGGGATAATGGTGGAGGTGCATCAAAACCCGGAAGAGGCTTTGTCGGATGGTCCGCAGTCTTTAAATCCGCAAAACTTTCAGAAAATGGTGCGGGGACTGCAACAGCTGCATCAGGTGTGTCGGCAGGAAAATGAGGTGGAATCATAGACCTAGCTTTACTTTACTTTGTTTTACGGCATAAGGGTAAAGCCGGCGCAGCAGCGTATCGCCGCTTCGCCGGCTATGCGGTCTTGAAAGTTTAAAACGATGGTTCCAGGGTATAGCAGCGTATCGCCGGTTCGCCGGATGAGGTGCGGCATAGGCAGTAATGTTTTTGGATAAGACTGTGATACTGGATAAAGGCAAATAGGATGGGGCGGAATGAGGTGGAAGAATGGCCGACAAAATCGCCATCATCGGTTTGGGGTTGATCGGCGGATCTTTGGGGCTGGCTTTGAGCGGGTCAACTCCGACGGTGCGGGTCTTTGGTTATGACTTTAACCCTGAAACGGTGCGGCAAGCCCTGGATATTGGGGCGATCCAGCAGGCGGGTTCATTGGAGGAAGCAGTGCGGGAGGCAGATTATGTCTTTGTCTGCACCCCGATTAAAGGTATATTAGAGGTGTTGGGGAGTATTGCGGCGTACTTAAAGCCGGGCTGTGTAGTAACGGATGTCTGCAGTACGAAAAAGCCGGTCATGGAGCTTTTGGCCGGTCTGCCGCCAGGAGTCTACGGCATCGGTGGACACCCGATGGCCGGTTCGGAAAAGCGCGGGATCGGAGCGGCGGACCGTTATCTTTTCGAAAATGCGGTCTACGTTTTAACCCCGGCTGACGATACCCCGGCCGAGGTGGTGGCCGAAACTGCTGCCTTGATCAGGCGAACCGGGGCGCAGGTAAAGCTTATGTCGCCCGCCCAGCATGACCGGGTCGTGGCTCTGATCAGTCATGTGCCGCATATTATGGCCGCGGCGCTGGTCAATCTGGCCACGCGGGAGGAAGAGGCCCTGCTGCTCGCGGCCGGTGGTTTCCGTGATACGACGCGCATTGCCTCATCCAGCCCGGAATTATGGGAGGACATTCTTTTTTCGAATCGGAAAGAGGTCTGCCAGGGTTTAACGGCCATGATTGAGGAACTGCAGCGCTTTAAAGCGGACTTAGACGGGCTTTCCCGGGGCGCGGTGCAGTCTCGGTTAGCGGCGGCGCGGCAGGTGCGGGATTCCATCCCCGGTCGGCGGCGGGGTTTGATTCCTTCTTTTCAAGATGTAATTACCATCGTGCCGGACCAGCCGGGAATTATCGGGCAATTAGGAGGTTGGCTGGGCGCAAAAGGAATTAGTATTGTAGATATTGAAATACTGAGAGTGCGGGAAGGTGACGGGGGGACAATCCG
>CAYXHK010000206.1:0-4375 GCA_964464665.1 uncultured Syntrophomonadaceae bacterium | reverse complement strand
TGCGATTGGCTTTGGCATATCAACCCCTGAGCAGGCTGTTCAAATGGCGCAGCTGTCGGATGGGGTAATAGTGGGTAGCGCCATTGTGAAGTTGGTTGCTGAGTACGGAAGAGCAAGTGTTGAACCGGTTTCCGCCTATGTACGCCAAATGAAAAAAGCATTGAAGATGCCGGTAGATGATTCCGGTAATTAAAGATTCAAGAAAGATACAAGGGGGAAGGAAAATGTATAAAACTATTTTGACCAAGGCCACAACAAATCAGGAACTTAGTGAATCAGAGATTTTCCAGCTGATCAATTCCATTAACAATGATGAGGTCAGTGCGGTGCAAATCGCCGCTTTTCAGGTTGCGTTGCTGATGAAAGGCACTTCCATGAAGGAGATGGCCTTTTTCGCTAAGGCGATGCGGGAAAACTGTGTCCCTATAAATCCCAGGGTGGATCAGGATCTGATGGATACCTGCGGTACCGGCGGAGGATTAAGTACTTTTAATATCTCAACCGCAACGGCCCTCGTTGCCGCGGCCGCCGGGATCCTATTGCCAAGCACTATTCTGGGCTTTGTTACGGAATACCCTCTTCCTGTCCCCTGGAAATCTGAGCCGCGACGAATTTGCTTCTAATCCCGTTAGTGATTGCGGGATTTTAACTTACCGTCCGCCGCACACTAGAGACTTTAGTCGTGAGTTAGGCGGGTAATATTTGCATTAAATATAACGCAAGTTCATTCATTTATCGAAGGTCAAAATTTTAAACCTGGTTTGATTACATTAAATCTGGTTTTAGTGATAAAATAAGGTATACAATTAAATTTCGCCAAGGTAAGAGCGCAGCAATCAATATAGCATTTTTATTGCTTAGTTTCAGTTATTACGCAGCTACATTTATAGAAGTAAGGAGGAAAATCATGTTCAAGGTAAATGATCGGGTTGTGTATGGATTAACTGGCGTCTGTCAGATTACGGATATCGCCAAAGAAAAGTATCTCGACCAAGAAACTGAATACTATGTTTTACGTCCTCTTTTTGACAAAAGGACGATTATTAAAACCCCAGTCCAAAATATGAAAGTGGCCATGCGGAAAATTATCAGCAAAGAAGATGTCTTATCCTTGATCGCAACCATGCCCGATAAAGAAATGAGTTGGATAAGCGACAACAACTTGAGAACGGAGCAGTTTAAAGCCGCTCTGAAAACGGGCAAAACCGAAGAATGGATAAAACTGATCAGAACCCTATACCTTAAGAAACAAGAAAGAGTGGGCATGGGGAAGAAACTGACCAAAGTCGACGAGAACATAATGAAAACAGCGGAAAAACAATTGCACGAGGAGTTTGCCGTTGTTCTGAATATTTCTCCCGAGGAAGTAGACCGCTATATCTCGGAACACCTTCCTTATAATAAGAAAGCGATTTCCTAAAAAAGAATTTATAGGTTTCAGGGCTGGACTAAGAACGGGTAATCAAATTTTTTCGGCGGTTTTTTAGTTGGCGCCGCAGTTTTTAGGGCAAGGTCCACGAACACAGAATGAGTTTTTAGCAGTACCGGCAGCAGGGACGCGGCATGGTCGGTTAAGACGGTTTGTTCTACTTGGAGAAACACGGCCGCATCTTGAATGGCCTGTTGTAAGGTGCGCAGGCCGTCAAAATACATCCAAAGAATATAGGAAGCAAAATCAAGTCCGGCTACCGGCCGGCCATCAAAGTGACTGATTAAAAATTCTTTAGGGTTTTCGGGGTTAATCCCAAGACCCAAACCTTGGGCAATTACTCTAAGGGACAGGATTTTACCGGATAACTGACCCGGGTTATAGGATATAATCAATCCTTCGGCTAAGAGGTCGTTGATTAAATTAGCTAAGAGTTCCGGCAGTTCAAGCAAATTTTTGCTCGCCAGATATTCATAGATTTCCTCACCCGTAGCCAGATTCATGGCTCTTAACCAGATTAGCATGGCTAAAGGCGTAATGCCGTGGAATTTATCGCCATAGCGGACCCAAAACAAAGGTTCACCCTGATTTAACGGGTCTTCCTGGCCGGGAGCAGCCAACATTCCTATGGGAAAACCAACCGCGATATAGGTTTGGGCTAGCAGCCGGCTATGTGGCATAGTGGAATTCTCCTCCATAAATAGAACCTCCTTTTATATCGAGGTTTAAGATATATTGGATATATTGGAGAAAATAGACATAGCATAATAGTGCAGATGCTTGGTTTATTATTACAGGCGGATTAATACAGGTGTATTAATATATGTGGAGAATTCAGGGGGGTTGAATCTAACCTGTCTAGTAATTTATAGCTAATTTCAAGAAGATTGGACGTTTGACCCTTAATTGCCAAGGCCTATAAATTATGTTAGTATTTTTTAAACAACTTAAAGCTTTAAGTTTTAAACTTTAACCTAAAGGAGATGATAAAACTTGGGGGATTACTTTGGCAGTGTTTTTATCTCAGCTGACTCTAAGGAAGCCTTAATGGAAGAGATCGAGTATTGTCGTAAAGAAAACGAAAAACTAAATCCACGCTTTAAGATATATTTGACTAAGATTGTGCCGGACCCGGATGAGTTTTCCTTTACCAAAGGCAAACAGCAGATGTTTGATGTCACGCTGGAGTGTGATATTGAAGTGTGATATTATATAGTCAAATAATTAATTCTAGTCCTGGATGATGGGATGTTTATGCTATTGTTTATTAAAAAATAGATAGTTGCTCATTTTTTAATTAACACAATAATTAAATCAGCGATGCTTAATTAAGCCAAACAAGCCCTTACCGTAAGCCAAGGTAAGGGTTTTGCCTTGCGTCGCCGCAGCTGGTTTTCGATAGCCTTAATTCTTTTAAAGATTTTGAATCTTAGGTTTTTGGTTCATAAAGCGGGTCAGATTGGTCATAAATTAAATTTAAATAAAAATCAAAACGAATTATTACAATATGAAATAATAATATAAGTAATTTTTTTAATTAATCGGTGAAAGAAAAGCGGGGTTTCCTTCGTCTAACAGTTAGTGGCTCTTAAAAGTGGTTTTGAAAGAGGTTTAACGCTTAGTATGGCAGCGGCATCTGATGACTTGTTAGTAAAAAAGGCTCAGGCTGGGGATAAAACGGCTTTCGGGGAATTGGTGCGCCGGCACCAGGATCAGGTTTATGGCCTGACCAATCGAATGTTGGCCTCGCCGGAAGACGCCCGGGACGCGGCCCAGGAGATCTTTATCAAGCTATATAGGTCTTTGCCCGGGTTTGATTTCCGGTCGAGTTTTACTACCTGGCTTTATAGGGTAGCCACCAACTTCTGCCTGGACCTGCTGCGCAAACAGAGTCGAGACCGGCAGCGCCGGTCAGCCGGGGGAGATTTAAAACTTCGCGACGTTAATCTGCCGGATATTCGCCCGGGGCCGGAGGAGCAGGTCTTGGCACGCGAAAGGGTCCGGGAACTGCAGCAGGCGGTCCGGGCTCTCCCGGAAGATTATCGGGTGGCGTTGATTCTCCACCATTATCAAGGGCTTAGTTATCGTCAGATCGCCGGGATTTTGGATTTATCGGAAAAGACTGTGGCCACGCGGATCCATCGGGCAAAAAAGAAGCTGCGGGAACGCATGAGGGGAGGTGCAGGCGATGCAGTGCCGGAAAGTAAAGAACAACCTGAGCCGGTATCAGGCTGGAGAATGCCCATCTTCTGAGGCGCAGGCAATTAAGCGGCATCTGGCCAGTTGCCCGGCTTGCTTAGCCGAACTGGAGGAATTGCGGCAGCTGGATCGCCAGTTAGACCTCTGGCAGGTGGAACCGGCAGCCGAAGATTTTTGGGCCTTGGTGCTCGCGGAAGTTGAGAAAGCGGAAGTGAAGAAAACCGAGGCCAAAACAGCAGTTCCAAACAACGGCTCTTCTTCGCCGCAAACCCGGTCTTCTATTAACGAAAGGTCGAGATGGTCGGAGAGCACTCAGCCGCTGTTACCGCTGCTACGGGACTTGGTGGCAGCCGCAGCCGTTACTTTGGTTTTATTCTGGAATACCGGAGCCTGGATGGGGGGAGAGCAGATGTTAGCGGCCGGCAAGGGATTGACCGGAATTGTGGAACGATACAGTCAGTTAACCGATCTGGTATGGGATCAAGCGGCAGGAGCTGCGGAGGGGTATACCCAGAAAATTTTCTGGAGGGAGGAGTAAATTAATGAAATGCGTAAATCATTCGGAAATAGAAGCAGAAGTGCTTTGTACCACCTGTCATAAACCGCTCTGCAGCGAGTGCCAGATCACCTTGCGGGACCGGGAATACTGTCACAATTGCCTGGAGGAAAAGGTGGCCGGGGAAGAGGTCAAGTATACCGCTTTGGATAACAAAAGCCGCTTGCTGGCTTTTCTGCTCTCGCTCATAC
>CAYXHK010000205.1:0-4414 GCA_964464665.1 uncultured Syntrophomonadaceae bacterium | reverse complement strand
CCCACGGCTGAGGGCATCCGACCAAGGAGAGCCGACACTTCCGAACCAGCCTGGCTGAACCGGAAAATGTTGTCAATGAAGAGGAGCACGTCCTGACCTTCTTCATCCCGGAAGTATTCCGCAATGGTCAGACCGGTGATGCCCACCCGCATTCTCGCTCCCGGCGGTTCATTCATCTGGCCGTAAACCAGAGTACATTTTTCCAAAACGCCGGAGTCTTTCATTTCATTCCAAAGGTCGTTACCTTCACGAGTACGCTCGCCCACACCCGCGAATACGGAGAAGCCGCCGTGCTCTTGCGCGATGTTCCGGATCAGTTCCATGATGATAACGGTCTTGCCCACGCCGGCGCCGCCGAACAGGCCGGTTTTTCCTCCCTTGGAGTAGGGGCAAATCAAGTCAACAACCTTGATACCGGTTTCTAAGATTTCTTTCTGTGTGCTTTGGTCCACCAATTGCGGTGGCAGCTTGTGAATCGGCGTGAATTTATCGGTATTTACCGGGCCTAATTCATCAATCGGGTCACCCAGCACGTTCAAAATCCGGCCCAGGGTTCCCTGTCCAACCGGCACGGCAATAGACGCTCCGGTATCTTTGGCCACCATTCCCCGTACCAGTCCATCCGTCGAAGACAAAGCAACGCAGCGAACGGTGTTGTTTCCCATGTGCTGGAAAGCTTCCATGGTTAAATTAATTTGTATTGTTTCAACGCCGATACCTGCCGGCTGATCCTCACTTTGGATCTTAATCGCATTTAATAAGTCAGGCAATTGACCGGCGGGGAACTCGACGTCCACGACCGGGCCGATAACCTGTACTACAGTTCCAGTACCCAGACTCATCTCTCCCAATTCCCCCTTTTAACTCTTCAGGGCCTCTGCACCCGCAACGATCTCCAACAGTTCTGTGGTAATCGCTGCCTGACGAGCCTTATTCATAGATAGGGTGAGGGTCCCAATCATTTCTTTGGCGTTTTGTGTTGCCGAGCCCATTGCCGTCATCTGAGCCCCCAGTTCGCTGGCCTTACCTTCGAGCAAGGCCCGAAACACCTGAGTCTCCATAAACTTGGGCAGCAGTCCTTCGAGTAAAGTGTCCGGATCCGGCTCATAAAGGTAGTCGGTCCGCATGATCAGCTTTTTCTCTCCCTCTGCTGGTTCTTCTTCCGGAACTACAAAAGGCAAAAGATCTTTGACTTGGACTATTTGTTGTAACACAGTGACGAACTCCGCATATACCATGTGTACTTCGTCCACCACTTCTTCTAAAAAGAGATTCACGACAAACTGAGCAATCTCCCGGGCTTGCACAAAACCAAGATTATCGCCCAGATTTACAAACTCACCCAGCACGTTGTAATTGCGCTTCCGGAAATAATCCCGCGATTTTCGGCCTACGGTTACCACTGCAATCTCGGTTCCCGCCGGCACTTGCCGCATCTGCTGGACCGCCCGCCGAATGATATTGGTGTTATAACTGCCGCACAAACCGCGGTCAGCCGTCATTACCAAGAAACATACGGTTTTAACCGGTCGGGGCATCGCCAGGGGATGCTGCGGGGTCCCTTCTGCTTTAATCAGATGGTCGAGAACATCGCCGATTTGATCCGAGTAGGGACGGGCCCTAATCGCTTTTTCCTGCGCGCGTCGCAACTTTGCCGCCGCCACCATTTTCATGGCTCCGGTGATCTGCTGGATATTCTTAACACTGCGTATCCGCCGTTTAATATCCCTTACTCCAGCCAATTTGTTTCACCACCTAAGCCACAAATATAGTCTTGAACTCTTGGATTGCTTTCTTTAAAGCTTCCTCATTATCTTTAGCGATTTCTTTTTTCTCCACGATGCCTTTTAAGATTTCCGGACGGCTGGAACGCAGGTACTTATGGAACTCGTTTTCCCAGGCAGCCAGTTTATCCAGATCAATATCATCCAGGAATCCATTAACTGCTGCGTAGATGGAAACAACCTGTTCTTCAACCGGCATCGGTACGTACTGACCTTGTTTCAAGATTTCAGTGGTCCGCTGTCCCCGTGCCAAACGGGCTAAAGTCGCTTTATCTAAGTCAGAGCCAAATTGCGCGAAAGCCGCTAATTCACGGAACTGCGCCAAGTCTAGCCGCAGACGTCCAGCAACCTGTTTCATCGCCTTAATCTGAGCGGAACCACCCACCCGAGATACGGAGAGACCTACGTTAATCGCCGGGCGTTGACCTTGATAGAACAAGTCTGATTCCAGATAGATCTGGCCATCCGTAATCGAAATAACGTTCGTCGGAATGTATGCCGCTACGTCGCCTGCCTGGGTTTCAATGATCGGCAGAGCGGTGATGGAGCCAGCGCCCAGTTCGTCATTCAGTTTGCAGGCCCGCTCTAACAGCCGGGAATGTAAATAGAATACGTCGCCCGGGTACGCTTCACGTCCGGGAGGACGTCTGAGCAACAGGGAAAGTTCACGATACGCCACCGCGTGTTTGGAAAGGTCGTCGTAAACACACAGAACGTGCGCGTGGTCAACTTCCATAAATTCTTCGGCGATCGCTACGCCGCAATAGGGAGCCAGATACAGCAGCGGAGCCGGTTCAGAAGCGGTAGCTGCTACGACGATGGTGTAATCCATTGCTCCGGTTTCTTCCAGCTTAGCCACTACGTTCGCCACGGTCGATTGTTTCTGACCGATCGCTACGTAGATGCAGATCATGTCCTGACCTTTTTGGTTGATGATGGCGTCAACTGCCACAGCAGTTTTGCCGGTACCACGGTCACCAATGATTAATTCCCGTTGGCCGCGGCCAATCGGTACCATGGCGTCAATAGCCTTCAAGCCAGTTTGTACCGGCTGATGCACGGATTTGCGCCATACCACGCCCCAGGCAATCTTTTCAATCGGGCGAAAAGCAGTAGTCGCGATCGGGCCTTTGCCGTCAATCGGCATTCCCAGGGCGTTAACCACCCGGCCGATCATCGCTTTGCCAGCCGGCACGGACATAATCCGGCCGGTACTTTTTACGACGTCGCCTTCTTTAACGTGATTATAGGGTCCCAAGAGCACCGCACCAACGTTATCCTCTTCCAGGTTCAGAACCATTCCCACTAAGTCGCCAGGGAACTCTAAAAGTTCGCCGGCCATAGCATTCTGCAACCCGTATACCCGAGCGATACCGTCTCCGACCTGGATTACGGTGCCGACATTGGAAACCTCAACCTCCGCCTGGTAACGTTCTATCTGTTGTTTCAAAATAGAACCTATTTCCTCTGGTCGGATACTCATTTCGTACGTTCACCCCTACCTTCCTATGGCCTTATTCCGGTAAGCCAATTTAACTAATCCGTAATTTAGCCTTGTTAAGGTTATTCTTCAGCAGCTGCAGCCGTTTGGTTATGCTGCCGTCAATGACCCGGTCGCCAATTCTGATCACTAGACCACCGATTAACTGCGGATCTACTTGTGTAGTTAACCTTACATTTTTGCCGGTCATATCAGATAACCGTTTTTGCAGGTCTTTAATGTCTTCAGCCGATAATTCAATCGCCGAAGTTACACCGGCATCCAGAATATTTCTGGCCGTATTGGCCATTTCCACGTATTGTAACTGGATCTGTTCCAGATATACCTCCCGTTTTTTATCGATCAGGAGATATACAAAGTTCATCAGAACCGGCGAGATCCGGCCACTAAAAATGTCCTTCACTACTGCCTTTTTATCTTGTTCTTTGATTAGGCGATGATTGAATACTTTCTTCAATTCCCGGTTGCCGTTGATATCCCCAACCAGTCTCTGAAGCTGTACTTCCATCTCTCCCAGTTGGTTCTGCTCTTTAGCGATTTCAAAAAAGGCAGCGGCGTACCGTCGAGCAACGCTCTTACTTAGCACAATCTATCCCCTACCTCATTGACAAAATCTTTAACCATCTTTTGATGGTCTTGAACTGAGATTTCTCTGCCTAAGACCTTTTCAGCTGCCATAATGGCTAAGGTAGCAGCAGTTTCGCGCAGTTCGCCAACCGCCTTTTCTTTGGCACTCTCGATCTCAGCAACCGCCCGGGTCCGTTCAATCGCCGCTTCTTCCTTAGCTTTAGCCAAGACTTCCGCTTTGGTTTCTTCGCCGATCTTTTGGGCACGCGCTACAATTTCCTGAGCTTCTTTTCGAGACTCCATAAGGTTTTGCTGGGTTTCCAGCTTCATCCGTTCTATTTCCACCCGAATTTCTTCGGCATGGTGCAATGAACTCTCAATAGTATTTTTACGGTCATCCAGCATTTGCAGGATCGGGCCGTAAGCAAACTTGTACAAAATAGCCAGCAAGATGAAGAAGTTTATCATTGCCCACATTATCTTGAACACGGCTAGTCCGGGCACTTCTTCCGAAGCGAACGCGGGACTGGCGATCAGTAATTGCAGTGAGCTAAATACCAAT
>CAYXHK010000204.1:0-4414 GCA_964464665.1 uncultured Syntrophomonadaceae bacterium | reverse complement strand
GTTGTACCGGTCCCTGCGTGGGTTTTTGCTCCACCGGTGCCTGAGTTGGCTTCTGCTGCACCGGTCCCTGAGTCGGCTTTTGTTGTACCGGTCCCTGCGTGGGTTTTTGCTCCACCGGTGCCTGAGTTGGCTTCTGTTGTACTGGGCCCTGGGTTGGTTTTTGCTCCACCGGTGCCTTAGTTGGCTTTAACTTCCGCGGCGGGGCTATGGTCGGTTTCAACCTTTTAGATGGCGCTTGTGTTGGTTTTAAATAAACCGGCGGTGGTGCCTGCGTCGGTTTTTGTTGTACTGGCCCTTGCGTCGGCTTCTGTTGTACCGGTCCCTGCGTCGGCTTCTGTTGTACCGGTCCCTGCGTGGGTTTTTGCACTGGCGGTGGTTTAGTCGGCTTAAAAGTGGGAGCTACGGTTGGTTTTTCTCCCATGACTTCAACCTCGTCATCTAACCATGAAACACCAGCGGAAGATTTCCCCACGTCATTTTCACACTGGTCAAATTTATGCATGCATTAGAACCCTCCATTCCAATAGGTCCATATCTTTCTTAATATGTTATGAAAACCGGCACCCGCTGGTTACTAAATAAGAAGCGTATATAATAGAAGTATTCGGCATCCAAAAATGGGGCTTAATTGGAACTTAATTTATTTTTTAACAAATAATTGGCTTATGTCCGGATGGTCACTATTAAAGGAAATATGCGGAGTTGCAGCCAAAAACATGCACCATTCCTACAGCGGCCTAATATGATGTAGATAATCGACTAGTTATTTTTAAATAAGGAGGGATCTGGATGAACGGTAATTTAGACTTATTCGGCCGAGGTGGTTGTGGCATAAACATTTGGTGGATCATCATAATTATTTTTTTCCTGTTTATCTTCTCCGGTAAATTTAACAGTATCGGCAGAGGCATATGTTAAGTAATCGCCGCTTAGATCACTAATAACCAAATCAATAAATCAATAAACACTTAACCGTTAAATCACTTAATCAATCACTATCACTAAATCGACTAAATCGCAAAAATCACTTAGTCCGTTTACACCCGATTAATCCGCTGATTAAATCTGCGCAGCAAATAAGAGCCCCGTTTAATCGAGGCTCTTATTTTTTATCACAATATGAATATTCCGGATTGCTATTCCAGATTGCTGCAAGCGGAAGCCCTGGACTAACCTGCTCCATCTCTTAGGCATATTGGCGAAAGCAACAACACTGGTTTTGCTGGCATCCTGGACTAATCTAATCCATCTTCCGTCTCTTAGTTTCCGCTTATCCTATCTCTCTCAATGCTTCTTTCTTCTTAAGGCACTAACCAGTTTCACCATTTCCACCAGCGGTATAATCGCCAAGGAGAGACCTGTGGCCAGCAAGAAATTGTTGGCGGACAGTGCGACCAACCTAAAAACGGTATTCAGCCCAGGCAGGTAAACGACCGTGACTGTTAGCAGGAAAGACAGCATCATCGCCCCAAACAAATATATATTATGGGTTTTCAACCGAAATATGGATTTAGTTCGGGAACGCATATTTATAGAATGGAATACTTCACACAGCGACATTGTTAAAAAGGCCATAGTCACTCCGATAGCCTGGGACTGCTGAGCGCCGATCGCATAAGAACCCAGGGTCAAAGCAGCAATCAGGATGCCTTGATAAATCAAACCGCTGCCCACTCCATTGGCAAAAATACTCTCCTTCGGGTCTCGAGGTTCCTTCTCCATAATATCTTCTTCCGCTTCCTCCATCCCCAAGGCAATCGCTGGAAAAGTATCCGTGATCAAATTGATCCAGAGAATGTGGATGGGGTAAAGCAGGCGAAAGCCTAAAGTCGTGGCAATGAATATAGCAATTACTTCGCTTAAATTGGAGGATAACAGGAACTGGATCGCCTTTTGGAGGTTTTCGTAAATCCTTCGGCCCTCTTCCACCGCATAAACGATCGAGGCAAAATTATCATCCGCGAGCACCATGTCCGAAACGCTTTTCGACACGTCGGTGCCGGTAATCCCCATGCCTACTCCAATATCCGCTGATTTCAGCGCCGGCGCGTCATTCACGCCGTCCCCGGTCATGGCGGTAATTTTTCCGCGTTTTTTCCAGGCGTTTACAATGCGCACCTTATGTTCCGGCTGTACTCGTGCATAGATCGAAAAATCCTGGATGCGGGTTTCCAGCTCGTGGTCGGAAAGTTTAGCGAGCTCGGCACCGGTAATTGCTTCACCCTCATGGTTGATAATCCCTAATTCTTTGCCAATCGCCACGGCCGTATCTTTATGGTCCCCAGTAATCATAATCGGCCGGATTCCAGCTCGCCGGCATTTATCAATGGCCGGTTGCACTTCAGGCCGGACCGGGTCAATCATGCCGACTAAACCGATAAAGGTCAGCTCCCTTTCCATGCTTTCCGAGGAAGGCCGACTGGGCAGCTGGTCGATTTCTTTCATCGCCGAGCCCAGCACCCGCAGCGCGCGGTCAGCCATCCTTTTATTTTCTGTCATAATCTGCTGTCGCAGTTTATCGTCTAAAAATACAACCTGGCCCTCGGAAGTCAGCATCTGCGTACAGGCTTTTAGCAGTTCATCCGGCGCTCCTTTTGTGTACTGCACGAATTTGCCATTGGGGGCCTGGTGCACGGTAGACATCATCTTCCGGTCGGAATCGAATGGTAACTCCAATACCCGAGGTCTTTCTGTTATTAAAACTTTTTTCTTGATTCCATTGCTTAGAGCATACTGCACCAACGCGCATTCCGTTGGTTCACCAATTATATCCTGGCCATCTTCGGAAAGCGCAGCGTCATTGCATAATGCCATCGAAACCGCCAGTTGCCAGGGATCTCCATAAACGTCTACTACCGTCATTTTATTCTGGGTCAGGGTGCCAGTCTTGTCCGAACAGATTATCTGCGTGCAGCCCAGGGTCTCAACCGCGGTCAGCCGGCGGATAATAGCGTTTTTCTTGGACATCCGGGTAACTCCAACCGACAAAACCACCGTTACCACCGCGACCAGACCCTCCGGTATGGCCGCCACCGCCAGACTGACGGCGGTTAAAAACATTTCAAACAAATGGCCGCCGGCCAAACCGCCGGTGGACATTACCCCATAAACAAAGATAAAGACGCAGATTCCCAGGACCCCTACGCTGAGCACCCGGCTTAATCCTGCCAGTTTGATTTGCAGAGGCGTCTTTTCCTCAACGACATTAGAAATAATGCCCGCGATCTTCCCCATTTCCGTCAGCATGCCGGTCCCGACTACGATACCTTCGCCCCGGCCGTACACCACACTTGTCCCTAGATAAGCCATATTGAACCGGTCTCCCAGCGTGACCTCATCCGTATCCGCGTCAGCCTCAATTGTCCGAGCGAATTTTTCAGCTGGCACCGACTCCCCGGTCAGCGAAGCTTCTTCAATCTTTAAGCTGGATCCTTCAATAAGGCGCATGTCCGCGGGAACCGCATCCCCAGCTTCCAAAAGCACGATATCCCCAGGAACTATTTCTTCTGATTTGACTTTTACGACCTCCCCGTTTCTCCTCAATTTGGAGTATGGAGAGGTCATCTTCTGCAGCTCTTCAATCGCTTTTTCCGCCTTGCCCTCCTGGTACACGCTTAAAACAGCATTCAGCACCACTACGGTCAGGATAATTACCGCGTCCGCAATTTCCCCCACCGCTCCGGATATGATAGCCGCCCCAATTAAAACAATGATCATCGGGTCGGTCAGCTGCTCCACAAATTTTTTCACCAGCGTTTTTTTCTTGCCCTCAGCCAGTTTGTTCTTTCCATACTGATCCAGTCTCAACTGCGCCTGTGACTGATCCAGGCCGTCTTCACTTGTGTCTAGTGTTTGATAAATACTTTCTATATCCGTAAAATAATGCTTCATCTTATCCTCACACTTTTTTATAATTATAGTTCAAAGGCAATAAAATCCATTAATCGGATTGTACATTGTTGCCTAGCTTTAATCAAGTTTTCCATTATTTTAAGTCCTTATCCATCAAGCCCTGAAGTACTGACTAATGATGGGGGAGCGATGTGATCATGTGACCGTATGCCGCCTGAAGTTGACACCCCAGTATTCATATGCTATACTTCTTAAGTAATTTTTATCAAAATTGATGCCGATGTGGCGGAATTGGCAGACGCGGCGGTCTCAAAAACCGTTGGATAACCTCCATGCCGGTTCGACTCCGGCCATCGGCACCAGAAATAACCGCTCTTAAAGCCGCGATACAAGCGGATTTGAGGGCTTTTTTCTTTTCTGGCGGCACCTATAGTTTGCCGTCCAGCACACCGGCACATGAACCATTCCAGCGCATATTTGCAGTGCTCTCATCCCCCTATTTACCTGGCATTCCGCCCGCTTTGGAGGGATGTCAGGAGGGATATACGCCGATGATGGCGTT
>CAYXHK010000203.1:0-4420 GCA_964464665.1 uncultured Syntrophomonadaceae bacterium | reverse complement strand
CCCTGCACTTGGGTTGCCCCGGCTTTTACGGCCGCCAAAGCATTCACTACGGCCAAATCTCCGTCATTATGGGGATGAATCGCGATGGGGCAAGGGAATTGTTGCTTTACTTCCGCGACGATCCACTCAATTTCCCAGGGCATGGCTCCCCCGTTGGTATCGCAAAGGCAAAGCCAGTCGGCGCCAGCCGCAAAGGCGGCTCCGATGCACTCCAGGGTATAGGCGGGATTGGCCTTATACCCGTCAAAAAAGTGTTCCGCGTCAAAGATGACCTCTAAACCGTTGGCCTTTAAGAAACTGACCGAATCACGGATCATCCGCAAATTTTCTGCCAGCGTGGTTTGCAGCGCTTGTTCCACGTGGAAATCCCAGGACTTCCCGACAATACTCACTGCCTTAGCGCCGGTTTCGATTACCGCAAGGAGATTGTTATCCGTCTCGGCCGCCTGTCCTGGACGACAGGTACTGGTGAAAGCGGAAATAACAGCATTTTTCATTTCCACAGATTTAATCTGATTAAAAAACTCCATATCCTTTGGATTGGAAGCCGGCCAGCCGCCCTCAATGTAATGGACGCCCAAGTTATCCAATTTAGCGGCAATCTTTAATTTGTCCAGGGCGGAAAGGGATATGCCCTCGCCTTGCGCCCCATCGCGCAGCGTAGTATCGTAAATAAAAACTTTATTTTTAAATTCTGGATTAAATTCTGTAGTCAATGTAGTAAGCCCCCCTTGAAGCACCTTTCCGCTATTTTAATTCCCAGCGGCGTTTGCGTCAAGTTTTTTATAATCATTTTTAATTTGCTCTATTTTTCTCAAGGTAAAATCCACATTCAATATATATCCCCTGTACCCTGTCCATCTACACGAACATTCACCCTGTGCACCAGTTATTGTTTTGGTTTTAAGTTATTCTCAGCACCCAGACAACGATAGTCCTGCCATTCCTGCGTTCTTAGTTGGCCAGGCGGCCGGCGAACTGCAAGGAAACGAGATCCAAAGCGGTGACCTGCAGGTTATAGACTTGGGGGCTGACCAAGGTGACCCGTTCCCAGGCAAAAAGCCAAAGCAGCGGGGCATCAGCCGTAACCTGTTTTTCTACCTGCTGATAGTAAGCCAGACGTTTTTTCGGGTCAGTTTCCCTTCTGGCCCCCTCCAACTGGTCATCCACCCATTGGTTTCGATAAAATGAATAATTAGTTTTGCCAATTTGGGCCGAATGAAAATTACTGTAGAAAAGATCGTCCGGATCGGGGTATTCCCAGCTCCATCCGCCCCGAAAACCTTGGTGCTTCCCAGCAGCCAGGTCTGCTTGATACTTGGCCCAGGTTACTGGCCGCAGCTTTACGGTGATTCCGACCTGTCCCAGCTGCTGTTTCAATTCCTGGGCGATCAGCCGGTGCGATTCCAGATTGTTGTAAGCCAGCTCCAGGGCCGGCAGTCCCTTCCCTTCCGCGTACCCGGCCTCCGCCAGCAGCTGTTTCGCCTTAGCCGGGTCATATTCGTAAGGAACCGGCTCCCAGTTTTGCCGTCTAAAGCCGGTTGGCATTAAACTTTTCAGCGGTTTCCCATTCCCGTTAAAGAACCGGTCAATCATGGCGCCGCGGTCCACTGCATAGTTTAACGCCTGACGCAGCGCAGCGGAAGCCCCCCAAACCGGATCCTGAAAATTAAACTGGTAATAATAACTATTTAAAAGGCCGGTTCGCCGCATCTGTGGGGCTAAGACCGGATCCTGCGGTATCTTCTTTAATTCAGCCGCCGGCACCTCATCCAGATAATCGATCTCCCCAGCCTGGAAACTTTGCAGTCCTTCCTGCGGGCTCATTTGGTGAAATTCAACTTGAGTCAGCCAGGTTTTGCTTCCCCAATAGTTCTCCGAAGCTTTAAGTATCAGGAGTTTATCTTTTTGCCATTCCTGCAGCTTAAAGGGTCCCGTTCCGGCCGAGGCGTTTCCCGGCTTGCCAAACTGCGCGCCGGCATCCTGCACCGCTTCCCGGTCGACCACCCAGAAAGCGGGCATCCCCAACCGGCTCAGGAATCCCGCGTCAGGCTGCTGCAAAGTGACCCGGATCTCCCGCGAATTGACAACTTCGATGCCGGCAACATCCGCCGCTTTCCCCTGAACCATTTCCATCACCCCTTTAATCGGATCCAACAAATGGCCGGAAGGCGCTTTTAAGCTGGGATCCAGGTTGCGTTCCCAGGCATATTTGACATCCTCCGCCGTTACCGGCCGGCCGCTGTGAAATGTAGCGTCTTGGCGCAGCTTAAAAGAAAAAACCTGGGCATCGTCTGATACTTTCCACGACGCGGCTAACCCGGGCCGGGGGTCGAGGCTTACCGGGTCGTAAATGATCAGCCCTTCGTACAGGTTAACCCCCACCATTTTCTCCCCCCGCTGACTCATCCGCACCGGATCCAAAGTTTCAATCGTTTCGGCAATTCCCAGGCGCAGAGGTTCCGCGCTGAACTGATAACGAAAAGGATCAAGCAACCGCGTCTGGCGCAGCAAAACCCCCGTAAGCGCGGCCAGCCCCAAAAGCAGAATCGCTGCCCAAATTACTCCATATTTTCGAAGCGTTTTTCTTCGACGCATGTTGAAAACCTCCCCGCAACAAACATAAAAATCCCATCTGTTTCCAGCATATGGGATTTATTGTGGTTTATGCAAGGTTAATTTCAGTTTTTTATTCAAGTCAGTTTATGTTTTATTGCCATTCGATAAATAGTGTCAACATTAATTCCTGCGCCAACTGGTTTATTGCTTCGAATCCTACGTTTCGATATAATTAAAAAAATGCCGATTTTGTTAACCGTTTCCTGCGTACCCTATCTGTACAGACTTATCATCTCATATGAGTTGTGTGCCAACAACCGTAATACGCTGTCCCCCTGCTCAGAATCATAGTAAATCTATTATAAGAGGAGAGGTATTTTTATGAAGAAAGCGATTTCGATTTTACTGACACTGGCCCTTGTTATGAGTATTTGCACCCTCCCGGCAACAGCGGCAGAAAACGCGGAGTATCTCACGCGCGGCGCGCTGGAGGAACTGCTTCGTACCGCGGCGGACGATTACAACGGCGGGCATACGAACGACATTATCCTGGGGTATGAAGACAGCTCGCTGCGATATGATGCAAACGTAAGCCGCATTGAGGCGCTGGTCATGATGCGGCGCGCCTTCGATACACTGCCGTCGCGGGAATCCAACCGTTTCTGGTCTTGGATCGCGGACGAGGGCGTCACTTATTCTGACGTGCCGGATTGGGCGGTGCAGGACGTGGATACGATGATTGCAGCAGGTCTTCTGGCCAATACAGACGATGGACGGATGGGAACGGGGGACTACCTCACCCGAACGGAGGCGGACCAGCTTCTGCGCCGGATATGGATGCTTTACGGCTCCAATCCAAAAGACGATTTTTTTATGGCCAAAGAAAAACGTATGCTCGAACAGACCGAGGTTTATCCCGGGAATACCAGCGGCGGCGCCCTATATGACGTGCGGTATGCCAACGAAAAGCGTTTCGACACGGTGCTCAATGGTGTCCTGCGCGGCACGTGGCCTGACGGAAGCGATGAACAGAAGATCAAGGACCTTTATGGCCAGGCTCTGGCGGTCTACGCTGGCGAATATGATGACATCAGCCCCATCCAGGAGTATCTGGACGCACTGGACGAGGCGGACAGCCTGAACGAGATCCTGGATGTGATGTATGCCTTTAATAAGGAAACAGGCTTCCAGGCTTTTCTGGATCCGTCGATCGGTTCGGATTGTGCTGACAATACCACAAATGTGCTTTGGCTGTCTATGGACTATTCCGATTTGGAGTTGAGCCAATATAGCGACAGCGAGATCCTCAAAGCCACCAAGACTTATTATGAGACGCTGCTGCGCCTGAGCGGCGACAGCGCCGAAGAGGCAGCGTCTGGCGCAGATATAATGATTGCCTATAAAAAAGCGCTGGCTGGGATTCAGCCAACCCCCGAGGAACGGTATGACGTGGATCTGTATTACAATGTGATATCCTTGGCAGACGCCGACGCACAGCTTGTTCACCTTGACCTCGGCGCCTATTTGAAGGCACTGGGCTACACGGTTCCTGACAGCCTGGTAATTGACAACCTGGACGTGTTTGCCTACCTCTGCGACTTTCTTGCGGACAAGAACGCCAAAGAACTGGCTTACATATTCAAGATCTCAATGCTGAACTCTTCAGGACCGCTCCTGAGTCATGCATTCATTCAAGCGCAGGACCAGTACCGAGCGGCGCTCTACGGCGAAGCGGAACCCCTGGCGGCGGAAGCAAGGGCGAGAAATTTTGTAACCTCCAAGCTCGAAACTGAGATGGGCAAGTTATATGTGAAGGCACGTTTTACGCAGGAAGACAAGGATACGCTGCTGGCCATCGAGA
>CAYXHK010000202.1:0-4461 GCA_964464665.1 uncultured Syntrophomonadaceae bacterium | reverse complement strand
TACCGGCTATGCGCCGGCAAACGCCTTATATGAGCAATTGCTAACGATTATACCGGACGTACGAGTAATCGGCGATGCCAGCCATGTCCGGGGAATCGAAGCTGCGGTCTTTGAGGGGGAAATGCTCACCCAAAGCATCGAGTAAAACGAAAAAACCGAGAACGCTTAAACTAACGTGCAATTGGTAACAATAACCATAAAAGAGTTGTTATCAATGAACGAAAAAGCAAAAGAACTGGTGAAATTGCTGGCCCAAGAATGTACAGCATGCAGGATGTCCAGGATATGCTGAAAAATCTGTTCAAGGGGATGACGAAATCCAATGATTTATGCGAATTTATTATTGATTCTGCTTTTCAAATCTCCATGCATCTCTGACCATATCATCTATTCCAAGCTCTGCCTTCCAGCCCAGCTCCTTTTCAGCAAGAGACGGATCTGCAAAACAAACCGCAAGATCACCGGGGCGGCGTGGCGCAAATTCATATTCAATACTTACTCTATTCTCCCTGATAAAAGCTTCAATAATTTCCAGTACCGATGTGCCCCGACCCGTTCCCAAGTTATAAATATGCACTCCCTTTTGCAGCTTCTCTATTGCCCTTACATGACCTTTAGCCAGATCCACAACGTGGATATAATCCCTCACGCCCGTGCCGTCTCTGGTATCATAGTCATTGCCAAAAACACTCAGCTTGGGCAAAATGCCTTTCGCTGTCCGAGTAATGATTGGCATTAAGTTGTTGGGAATACCCCTTGGGTCTTCGCCAAGCAGACCGCTTCCATGAGCCCCTATTGGATTAAAGTAACGAAGAATCGTTACCCCAAGATCAGGATTTGCTTTGGCGGTATCTATCAGTATTCTTTCGCTCATAGCTTTTGTTTCACCGTATGGATTGGTGGTCTTTTTTAATTCGTGCTCTTCTTTAAGCGGCGACGGTTGATTACCGTAGACTGTAGCCGAAGAGCTAAAAACAAATTTACCTGCCCCGTACTTCAAACACAGCTTAACTAAAGTCATTGTGCTTAAGAGATTATTGTAATAGTACTCAACCGGCTTTAATGCAGACTCTCCTACCGATTTAAAGCCGGCAAAGTGAAGCACTCCCTCAATTCTATGCTGTTCAAAGATTCTTTTGACTTTTTCTTCATCTGTGACATCAATGTTATAAAATGCGGGTTTAACATCTGTAATCTGATTAATCTTGTCCAGAACCTCGGGTTTCGAATTACTTAAATTATCGGCAATTATTGTTGTATGATTATTTTTAATAAGCTCAACCGCCGTGTGGCTGCCAATGAAGCCAAGTCCGCCTGAAACGAGTATTAACATGATGCTTACCTCTCTTTTCTGTATCATCCTTTTAAACTTCGAGATATTTACTGGAAGCAAGGTAACGGATTATGCACCCTCAGTAAGCATTACTCGAATTTTTCTGTCATTCGAACTCATTATGCTCTTCTTTCAAACAATAAATTTTAATATATAACTAAGCAGAAAAGGGGGTTGGGCAACCCCCAGCCCAATTTTCATTATTGGTTGTGCCAAACAAATCTTGGATTGTTCAGCTCATAAACTGATATATTAACAGCCATCCGCAACCCGACATAACCTTTATCCTGCCATAGTTTATTTTGTCGGCACGCAGTTTCCAATACCCATGCCCCGATTGGATTAATCAGTCTGGTCTTTTCTGCTATCGGGATAAATATAACAGGATTTATCATACCCTTTTCCGGAATCGACCATGTATAGAATAAGACGAGGGCGCTATTTCTTGTTGACCAACCTCCTTTGGATGCCTTTTGTTTGGTCTTTGTTGATCACAGCGGGCTGGGCGGCGGCTACCGAAATAGATTAATCGAGTTTTTTCACATTATGTAACTTTTTAGGTTTCATAATAGTTATAAATCACCTTTTATGGTTAACTTTTGTTTATACATTAAACCCTCAGCGTTCTTAAATACTGCTGTAATACTCTCATCAATATTTTCTTTTGTATCCCAACCCAAAGAAATACTAACTGGAAAACCGTCTACAAATTGCTTGGATGAATATTCCCCTATACGCTTAACTATTCTTTCAGCTGTTTCACGGGAAGTCTGGGATAATAAAACGACAAATTCGTCGCCTCCGAAACGTACAATGATATCATTACTACGACAGGATTCTTTTAAGATAATCGCTGTTTTTTGTAAGATTTCATCTCCTTTAGCATGACCCAATGTATCATTAATCATCTTTAAGTTATTAAGATCTCCCATAATAATTGATATAGGCAAATTCTTCTCGTTATCCAGCTTTTTGATTACATCCTCATAGAACCTTCGGTTATAAAGACCCGTTAATTCATCGTGATAGCTTAAATACTTTATATATTCTTCTCTTTTTGTTCGTTCACTGATTTCTTCTTCCAATAAAGCGTTAAATATTTTTAGTTCATGAGTAGCTATCTCCAACTTGTGTTTAAGAACTGCCACTTCCCTTTCTAATTCACGATTTGCTTTAGCTAATAGCTGATTATCATCGCTGTATAAAAAATCTTCTTTGACATCCCTCTGCTCTGTGTCTTCAGATTCAAAAACCAACATAGTAGCCGTCTGATTCATATGCCCTATATATGCTTCTCCATATGTATAACAACCTACTGTAGGTATATCCCTGAATAATTCGCCGTATTGTTCAACTAGTTTCTTCTGCTCCAGTTCTAATCGGCGATATGCGCAATCAAAACTTAAAACGCCGGAAAGTCTTTTACCCAAAGCCCGCTTTTTATGCTCTATTACGTCTTTTGTTTCTTTAATTATATCTCCCTTCTCAAGTACCCTAACTTCCATATTCTTAAGGATATTACTGGCAAATTTTATGTTTGAATCAATTATTTGTATGGGGCTTCGGATTAAAATGTTGTTATCAATGACAAGTCCCACAGGATGATTAACAAATTGCCCCTCTATGTCATCCACAGACATTCCAAGTGCATCTGCATATGCCTGGGCTGCTGGTTTATGATTAAACTCAATAACCTCACGGCCTTCTTCATTGACTTTATTCGCGATTAATACAGAATCCAGGGCTTTAAAACTTTGGGTTTTAATAATGCTAAATCCTGCTTTGTCCTGCATTTTTAACAAAGCAATTACTGCCGAATTATTATAGCTTTCTCCATTAGCACAAACTATTGTTTTTTCGAATTTTAAATTATCTGCTGCTGAACCACCAATAAAAGTGATATTAGTCAAGTTACCGATTCTATCCATAAGTATCTCTTCTTTTAAACTCAACCCATCGATAAGTACAATACCTACATATCTATTGATGTCCATCGAATAAAGACTTTCTTTAAAGTATCCGGAAAAAGAAGCGAAAACCCGATTTATGTCGAAATCTTTGCATAAATCACTTATTACTTCAATTTTAGCATCAGCAATAATATTAGAACCTAACGCTAAGGCTACCACAGAGTTCATCAAAAGTTTTTCATTAATCCTTTCTCCAGCTGTAGAACAACCAAATACAACACAACCTTCGAAAGCGTTCTTCATTAGGCGACTTAATTCTTCTTGATTATAAATAGGGGATGCAAAGAAAATAAGCACTTTTATTGCAAAATTACTCAGCTGACTTTGAATGTCTGAGACAGCCCCTCCTTCAGTATCCATTTTTGAAAAGGCTGATTTAAAACCGCAGCCCTCTGCATTGGGTTTTTCATCCACCCACTGCGCCTTTATCTCAACTAATTTTTTAATGATTTCAGGTTCATCACTATAATTATTGTCATATTTATCAAAATAAATGCCTTTCAGAATGAGTTTAGCTTTTGTCATTTCTGCTATAGCTGGATTGCCTTTTGCCCTGTCTTCAATAATCTCATCTATTATTTCTCTTATTTTACCTGACATAAAGGTTTACTCCTTTTTCATCTCAATCATTAATCATTCCTAATTTAACTCCAAAATCCCTTCAATATCATAAGCAGACAACGGTCTATAGGGTCAATTCCCTTTTGTGGTATTGCTCTATCTGTTAACCATCCCCATAAACATGGAAATATAGGCGAATTTTTCAAAATCAAGATATAAGCAGATTCAGCCTTTACAGACTAACTACAGAAAATATTTCTCAAACACACGGTATAAAGATACCATGTGTAATGTATTAATTACTCAAACGGTTACAGTTTAAGTATATATCATTCAAAAAAAATTGCCATTGTTATGACCATTCTTTTCTGTGAAAGAAACAAAACGAAATGAAACAGGGTCTTAGTTTCAAACTTCCACCTTATATTATCGGTATTATTCTCATTAAATTTAGCAAAACGGCACCATATCAAAAAGCGCAAACATTATTGATTGACACATACATTGATTGCACAGATTGTATCTTATAACAATGCGAATGTGCCTGGAGCAGGCCGCAATAGACCGATTGTCGCTTTTCCACATTATGAAACACTG
>CAYXHK010000201.1:0-4491 GCA_964464665.1 uncultured Syntrophomonadaceae bacterium | reverse complement strand
CGAATAATGTAGACGAATGTCAGATTAAGTTGATTTTAGGCATAGATATTGCAACGCATAAACATAAATTAGTTATCAAAAAATAATTCACCATTTTTTATGGGGCAGCTATTGGATACTCGTCGGCAGCCAGAGCCGATTTCGGCTGGAAGGAAGGTGCCCCGAAAGCGAGGTTTAAAGATGCAGTTAGACAAAAAAAGTATTAATCAACTGGATGTTAAACCGGAAGTGCTGGAAGCGCTAAGAAAGAACGCGGCTGAGGATGAGATAGCTTGTGCCGCAGCCCGGCGTTTAGCTGAAGAACTGGGGGTTTCCCCGGCCGAGGTTGGGCGAGCTTGTGATTTATTGAAGATTAAAATTAAGTTTTGCGCATTGGGCTGTTTTAATTAAGCTTATGCGGGATTACCTGAGATTTAAGTTGTTTAACTAGTTTCGGAGTTCGTTAATTTAAGCATAACGCATAAGCCGGAACTGTGTCTTGGGAAACTTATACTTACGAACCAGAAACCGGGACCAATTCTAATGTGTTCACGACTTTAATAGATGGTTAGGTCATAAAGGATTAAACTCTCGCGGCTGTGGACGAGTCATGTGGGACAGTAGGGGGGATATTCCCATGAAAGATGTGTTTCGACGGGAAATTGATTATCTGCGGATATCGATAACCGATAAGTGTAATTTGCGGTGTATTTATTGTATGCCCGAGGAAGGGATTAAACTCGGTCCCCACTTGGAGATTCTGCGCTTTGAGGAGATACTGAGGCTGGTAAGTTTATCGGTGGATTTGGGGATTTCCAAAGTTCGGCTAACCGGCGGTGAGCCTTTGGTCCGCCGGGGCGTGGTGAATTTTATCCGGGAGTTGGCCCAAATTCCCGGGATTAAAGACGTGTCCATGACTACCAATGGTCTTCTATTGCCTAAATTTGGCGCGGCCTTAAAACAGGCGGGGCTAAAACGCCTTAATATCAGTCTCGACACTTTGGAACCGGAAAAGTTTAAGACAATTACCCGGGTGGGCAAACTGGAACAGGTTTGGGAAGGAATCGAAACAGCCCTGGATTTAAACTTGGGGCCGATCAAGATAAATACCGTGGTGATGCGGGGCATCAATGATGACGAGATTTTAGACTTTGTCAAATTGATCTTCCTCTACCCGGTGCACATCCGTTTTATTGAATGTATGCCCATCGGCGAAGCGGATGGCTGGGCGCAGCAGAGCATGGTTCCGCAGGCGGAGATCAGGGCCCGGATTGAGGAACGGTTTATGCTTAAACCGGGAGACGAGCATATCTTAGGTGCGGGGCCCGCCCAGTATTATCAGGTGCCGGGAGCTTTAGGCTCTTTAGGGTTTATCAGTCCGATCACCGCGCATTTTTGCCCGGCCTGCAACCGGCTGCGGCTTACCCCGGACGGAAAACTGCGGCCGTGCTTAAACAGCCGCTGGGAAATCGATCTAAAAGCGCCTTTGCGGTCTGGCGCCAGCGATACTGAGTTAAAAAGGTTGTTCCTGGAGGCGGTTAAGAAAAAACCGCAGGGCCATACCATGAATGAGGATCACTGGAATCAGCCGCGAATGATGTATCAAATAGGGGGTTGACCAGTTTAAAGTGGAAATAGGCAAGCAGTTTACCCATTTAGACGAGGAAGGCCGGGCCCGCATGGTTGATGTTACGGCCAAACCCGACACAGTGCGGGAGGCGAAAGCCCGGGCGGAAATTTTTATGCGGCCCTCGACCCTGCGGCTGATTCAGCAAGACGGCCTGGCTAAAGGAGATGTTCTAGGGGTAGCCAGGGTTGCGGGAATCATGGCGGCCAAGCGGACAAGCGATTTGATTCCCCTGTGCCACCCCTTATTTTTGAGCAAGGTGGAGGTCTCCTTTGAATTTGATGAAGCAAGCAGCGCGGTTTGTCTGGAAGCCCGGGCTAAAACCACCGGCAAGACCGGAGTGGAAATGGAGGCCTTGACCGCGGCAGCAGTGGCTGCTCTGACTATCTACGATATGTGCAAGGCGGTGGATAAGGAGATGGTTGTTTCCAATCTGCGTCTGATGGAAAAAAGCGGGGGCAAGAGCGGTTTCTTCCGCCGGGGGGAGGATGTTGATGGGTAGAATCGTTGCCGTATGCATCAGTGAAAACAAGGGGGAGCGCAAAACCAATGTGGGCAGCGGTCGGTTAGTAGAAAACCATGGCCTTTTAGGGGATGCGCACGTTGGTTCCTGGCATCGGCAGGTTAGTTTGCTGGCTTTGGAAAGTATTCAGAAGATGCGGGATAAGGGTTTGGAAGTAGGACCCGGTGATTTTGCGGAGAATCTTACGACTGAGGGGATAGATCTACCGGCCTTACCGATTGGAACCCGGCTGCGGATTGGGGAACGGATTCGGGCGGAAGTTACTCAGATTGGCAAAGAGTGTCATGATCGGTGTGCCATCTACTATCAGGCTGGGGATTGCGTAATGCCCCGGGAAGGGATCTTTATTCGGATTTTGGAAGGTGGAGAAGTTCAGGTGGGAGATCAGATCGAAGTAATCCCGACGATTCGGGTCGGCATCTTGACCTGCAGTGACCGGGGTTCCAAGGGAGAACGCGAAGACAAGAGCGGCGCTCTGCTTAAGGAGTTAGTCAAGGATATCGGGGGCGAGGTTTTATCTTATATCGTAGTGCCGGATGAAAAGGAAGTTATAATCGAAAGATTAATCGATATGGTCGATTATCAAAAACTCGACCTGGTGCTGACCACCGGGGGAACGGGTTTCAGCCCGCGCGATATTACCCCGGAAGCAACTATGAATGTGATTCAAAAGAGCGTGCCGGGGCTCGCGGAAGTGATGCGTACGGAAAGCCTGAAGATTACCCCCAGAGCCATGCTGTCCCGCGGGATAGCCGGAATTCGGCGCCGCAGTCTGATCATCAATCTCCCGGGCAGTCCCAAGGCCGCCCGGGAGTGTTTTGAAGCCGTGGCCCCGGCTCTGCCGCACGGCATTGAAATCCTGCGCGGCGACGCGGAGGAATGCGCGGAAGATTTTGAGCAATAACTCGATTCGCCATGTATAATTTGGTTCGGGGTTGGAAATATTCATATAAAGAGGAAGAACCTTATGGTTATTCGCTGACCAATTTTCTGGGAAGAAAATTTTCTTTGCCTGAATAATCATAAGGTATTAAAAGAATGGCTAAGGTAGGAGAAGAAATACCGCAAAATCCTTAAAGTATTCCTAAATTTGACTAATTTAAGTGATATTTAGGTTGAAAAGGACTTGCAAAATTTCTCTCTCTTGCCTAATATTATAGTCAGGTGTTAGCACTCAATTAGAGTGAGTGCTAACAATCAAACAAAACTAAAATACAAGTTACTCTTTAAAGGAGGAATGGAGAGTGAAGTTAAGTCCATTAGGTGACCGCATAATTGTGAAAGCACTGGAAACCGAAGAGAAAACCAAGAGTGGGATCGTTCTTCCCGATACGGCCAAGGAAAAATCCCAAGAAGGCAATGTAGTCGCGGTTGGGACTGGCCGGGTATTAGATAACGGTACTCGCTTAACCCCGGAAGTAAAAGTAGGGGACCGGGTACTCTTTTCTAAATACGGCGGCACGGATATTAAAGTGGATGACGTAGAGTACTTAATCTTAAGCGAACGCGATATCTTAGCGATCTACCAGGATTAATCAAGGAACCACCATAAGTTTTTTGAGTTTTAATAGAGGAGACCCCAGATTAATTAAACAATTAAGCTAATTATGTCAAGGAGGGAAATTTTTAATGCCAGCAAAAGAAATCACCTTTAGGGAAGATGCCCGCCGGGCTCTGGAACGGGGCGTTAATACCTTGTCTGATGCCGTTCGGATTACTTTGGGGCCTAAAGGCCGCAACGTGGTTTTAGAGAAAAAGTTTGGCTCGCCGACCATTACCAATGACGGGGTTACGATTGCCCGGGAAATCGAACTGGAAGACCAGTTTGAAAATCTCGGTGCCCAACTGCTTAAAGAAGTAGCGACCAAAACGAACGATATCGCCGGTGACGGAACCACAACCGCTACGGTGTTGGCCCAGGCGATTATTCGGGAAGGTATGAAGAACGTGGCTGCCGGCGCCAACCCCATCATCATGAAGAAGGGGATTGAAAAGGCGGTTGCCCGGGCGGTTGAAGAAATCCGCAAGATGGCGAAGCCGATTGAAAGCAAAGAAGCGATTGCGCAGGTTGCCTCGATCTCCGCGGCCGACTCCACCATTGGCGATTTGATTGCCGATGCCATGGATAAAGTGGGTAATGATGGGGTTATCACGGTTGAAGAATCCAAGACCATGGCCACTACCCTGGAAGTGGTTGAAGGGATGAACTTCGATCGCGGTTATATTTCTCCTTACATGGTTACTGATGTAGAGAGAATGGAATCTGTTCTTGATGATCCATGGATATTAATTACTGATAAGAAGATCTCTTCTATTCAAGAAATAGTGCCTTTATTGGAAAAGATTATCCAAGCAGGACAGA
>CAYXHK010000200.1:0-4502 GCA_964464665.1 uncultured Syntrophomonadaceae bacterium | reverse complement strand
GACCCACCGGGGAAAAGCGCGGGTCTTTGACTCGGAAGAAGCCTCAGTTCAGGCGATCCTCGGCGGGAGCATCCAAAAAGGGGACGTCATTGTGATTCGCTATGAAGGCCCGAAGGGCGGTCCCGGCATGCGGGAAATGCTGACCCCCACTTCAGCGGTGGCCGGCATGGGCTTGGATAAAGATGTAGCCCTGATTACCGACGGCCGGTTTTCCGGCGCGACCCGGGGCGCTTCGATCGGGCATGTTTGCCCGGAAGCGGCGGACGGCGGTCTGATCGCCCTGGTGCAGGAAGGGGATCCGATTCTGGTGGACATAACGAATCAGCAGCTTACGCTGGAGGTCGACGAGGCGGAGATCGCTCGGCGCCGGGCGGCCTGGAGTCCGCCGGAACCAAAGATAAAAACCGGTTATATGGCCCGGTACGCGCGGATGGTCACATCAGCCAGCGCCGGCGCCGTGTTTAAGGATTGATGATGAATTATGCTGGGAGGTGAAAAACAATGGAATTGACAGGCGCGCAGATCTTGATCAAAAGCCTGGAGGAAGAAGGCGTAGATACTATATTTGGGTATCCGGGCGGGGTGGTGCTGCCGATCTATGATGAGATCTATAAATCAAACCTGCGGCATATCCTCACCCGGCATGAGCAGGGCGCGGTGCATGCCGCTGACGCGTATGCCCGGGTAACCGGCCGGACCGGGGTCTGCATTACGACTTCCGGACCCGGAGCTACGAACGCGGTGACCGGCATCGCCAACGCGAACATGGACTCGGTTCCGCTGGTCGTTTTTACCGGGCAGGTGGCCATGCCTTTGCTCGGCCGAGATTCCTTTCAGGAAGCGGATATTACCGGGATCACCTTACCGATCACGAAACACAATTATTTGGTCAAAGATACGAAAGATCTGACCCGGATCATTAAAGAAGCCTTTCATATCGCGAGCACCGGCCGGCCCGGCCCGGTAGTGATCGATCTGCCCCGGGATATTTCAACCAATACGGCCCGTTTTGATTATCCCAAGACGGTTAACCTGCGGGGCTACCGGATTTTGAAAAAGGTGAATATGCTGCAGGTCAATCAAGCGGCGCAGATCATAAATCAATCGCAACGACCGATCCTTTATGTAGGCGGAGGAGCGATTGTGGCCGGGGCGCACCAGGAAGTCCTGGAGTTAGCGGAAAAAGCCGGTATTCCGGTCACCACGACTTTGATGGGAATGGGGTCTTTCCCGGGCACCAATCGGTTGGCCCTCGGGATGCTGGGGATGCACGGAACCCGTTACGCCAATTATGCGGTCTGCAACTGTGACTGCTTAATCGCGGTAGGGGCTCGCTTTGACGACCGGGTTACCGGCAAGGTAGCCGCTTTTGCGCCCAATGCCAAAATCGTGCATATCGATATCGACCCGGCGGAAATCGGGAAAAATGTTCGGGTGGACGTGCCGATTGCCGGGGATGTACGCCTGGTTCTAAGCGAACTTAACCCCCGGATCGAAGCGAGCATTCAAGACCGGCAAGAGTGGCTCGATCAGATTGCCCAGTGGAAAAAAGAGTATCCGCTGCAGTACGAGCAGTCAAGCGATAAGATTAAACCGCAGCAGGTGATAGAACAAATCTACGAGTCGACCAAAGGAGAAGCGATTATCACGACTGAGGTCGGGCAGCATCAGATGTGGACCGCGCAGTACTATAAATTCAACCGGCCGCGGACCCTGGTTACCTCGGGCGGTTTGGGAACCATGGGCTTTGGTTTGCCGGCTGCGGTTGGCGCGCAGATTGGCTGTCCGGATACGCTGGTCTTTGATATCTCCGGGGACGGCAGTTTTCAGATGAATTCGCAGGAACTGGCTACCGCGGTAGCCTACCAACTGCCGATCAAGGTCGCGATTCTAAATAACGGGTTTTTAGGTATGGTGCGGCAGTGGCAGCAGTTGTTCCACGGCGGCCGGTACTCCCAGACGGATCTATTAGCGGTTAATCCAGATTTTGTTAAATTGGCTGAAGCTTATGGAGTACTTGGGCTAAGGGCCGAACGACCGGAAGAAGTTCGACCGGCTTTGGAAAAGGCCATTGCCACTCCCGGCCCGGTCTTGATCGACTTTGTCGTCGATCGGGAAGAAAACGTCTTCCCCATGGTGCCTCCCGGAGGAACGTTAGATAATATGATGTGGGGGTGTGCGGAATAATGAGACATACTTTAGCCGTAACCGTACACAACTATCCGGGGGTCTTAAACCGGGTAGCCGGGCTTTTTAGCCGCCGGGGTTATAATATTGAAAGTTTGAACGTGGGGACTACAGATAATCCCCAGTTTTCCCGGATGACTATTGTGGTGGAAGGCGATAATCTGTTCATCGAGCAGGTGGTCAAGCAGCTCCACAAACTGGTGGATGTAATCAAAGTCAGTGATATTACGGAGGAACCGACGGTTAACCGGGATTTGGTTCTATATAAGGTTGCGGCGGAACCGGCAGTGCGCGGCGAGATTATGCAGATTTGCGATATCTTTAGGCTGCGGGTTGTCGACTTTGGCCGGCGTTCCCTGATTCTCGAGGCGACCGGGGAAAAGAGCAAATTAGACGCGATTGAAGATGCGCTGCGGCCTTTTGGAATTCTGGAAATGGTGCGAACCGGGCAGGTATCCATGGTCCGCGGAAAAAGGTAAACGGGCAAAAGTTTACATCAAAAAAATAAACATAAAAAATTAAACGAGCAAAAAAGTAACCGGTCATGTCGTAAATATGTTTCGGTGTTTCAGTTGAGCTTAGCTAAGCAGATTGAGGCAGTTTCAGGATCTAAGCCGATTAGTTTCAGAAGCTAAGCTAATTAAATTGAGGCAGTTAAGGAATTATATAAATTAATAAACTAATATTAACAGTTAATGACCGGTCAATCAGTTTTTTATCAGCTTAAGTTTATTAAACAGCAAAATAGCAAAATAAGGTGTGAAAGGCAGGTATTTTTTCAATGGCAAAGATGTATTATGAGGAAGATGCGGATTTAAAGTTACTTGCGGGCAAGACAGTGGCGGTTTTAGGATACGGGAGCCAAGGCCATGCGCAGGCTCAAAATCTTAACGACAGCGGGGTTAAGGTGGTTGTCGGTCTGCGTCCCCCCACCACTCCCGAAACGACTGCCGAGTGGAACAAGGTGATCGAAGCCGGGATCGAGGTAATGACTGTGGAGGAAGCTGCAGAGCGGGGCGACATCATCCAAATTCTTCTGCCGGACGAACTGCAGGGCCGGGTTTATCGGGAACAAGTAGCACCTCATCTGCAGGAAGGCAACGCTATAATGTTTTCTCACGGCTTCAACATTCACTTTGGCCAGATCGTTCCGCCCAGTTACGTAGATGTGCTGATGGTAGCCCCCAAAGGACCGGGTCATCTGGTGCGCCGGCAGTATGTAGAAGGCTTTGGTGTACCCAGCTTAATCGCGGTACAGCAGGATTTCAGCGGTCAGGCCAGAGAAATCGCCCTGGCGTATGCTAAAGGAATTGGAGCGACCCGGGCGGGCGTCCTGGAAACTTCTTTCAAAGAAGAGACCGAAACCGACCTTTTTGGCGAACAATGTGTGCTTTGCGGCGGAACTACGGAACTGGTACGGGCCGGCTTTGATACGCTGGTGGAAGCGGGTTATCAGCCAGAAATCGCCTATTTTGAATGTCTGCATGAACTGAAACTGATTGTGGACCTGATGTATGAGGGTGGAATTCAGAATATGCGCTACTCCATCAGCGACACGGCCGAATTTGGGGATTTAATGGTCGGTCCCCGCATCGTAACTGAAGAAACTCGTAAGGAAATGAAAAAGGTGTTAAAGGAAATCCAGGAGGGTGCCTTTGCTAAAGAATGGCTTTCCGAAAACCAAGTAGGCCGTCCGCGCTACAATGCCCTTAAAAAACGGGATGCCGGCCATTTAATTGAAACCGTAGGGGCGGAGCTGAGGAAAATGATGCGCTGGATCAACAAGAATTAATATTTAAGCTCTGTCGGGCAGTTTAAATAATTAAGCTTTGTCCGGCAGTTGCTTATAGCAAACAGTCCAATAAAATCTATAGGAAGGAGTGGCGATAATGGGTAATCGAGTGTATGTATTCGATACTACCTTGCGGGACGGCGAACAGTCGCCGGGCGTAAACCTAAACATTCGGGAAAAATTGGAGATTGCGAGGCAGCTCGCCCGACTAGGCGTAGATATTATCGAAGCGGGTTTTCCGATCATTTCGGCCGGGGACTGTGAAGCGGTAAAGCTGATTTCCGCCAAAGTCAAGGACCCGATTATCGCTGCCCTGGCTCGGACAAGTGACGCCGATATAGACGCAGCCTGGGAAGCGCTTAAGGAGGCACAAAGACCCCGGATTCACACCTTTATAGCTACCTCGCCGATCCATATGCACTATAAATTGCAGAAACAGCCGGATGAAGTGGTTGAGGCAGCGGTCCGGGCGGTTAAAAGAGCCCGGGGTTATGTAGAAGATGTGGAATTTTCTTGTGAAGAC
>CAYXHK010000199.1:0-4515 GCA_964464665.1 uncultured Syntrophomonadaceae bacterium | reverse complement strand
GCAGCCATGGTTAAGGAATTAAGAGAACGTACTGGGGCCGGAATGATGGACTGTAAAAAAGCACTGGCGGAAACTCAAGGGGATGTTGAAAAGGGGATCGAATACTTACGCGAAAAAGGCTTATCTGCGGCAGCAAAGAAAGCGGGACGGGTTACGGCCGAGGGCAGAGTAGAAGCTTATATACATGGAGCGGGACGGATTGGGGTTCTCGTCGAAGTTAACTGTGAAACAGACTTTGTGGCCAAAACAGATGAGTACCGGGATTTTTGCCGGGATATTGCGATGCAAATCGCCGCTTCCAAACCCGAATACGTCAGTCGGGAAGAAGTCCCAACTGAGGTGATTGAGAAAGAAAAAGCCATCCTGAAAGCTCAGGCCCTGAATGAAGGGAAACCCGAAAAAATCGTCGAGCGGATGGTTGAAGGCCGCATTGACAAATTCTACAAAGAATTTTGTTTGCTGGAACAACCGTTTATTAAGGATCCGGACCAGACAGTCCAACAATTGCTACACGCTAAAGTTAGCAAGTTGGGTGAAAATATCGGGATTCGCCGGTTCGTTCGTTATGAATTGGGAGAAGGTATTGAGAAAAAGAGAGACGATTTTGCGGAAGAAGTAATGGCCCAGGTCAACAAATCCTAATCGGCGGGAAAATAAGATAGGAGGTTATCCCGGTATATGGCTGAACCTAAGTACAAAAGAATCATCCTGAAACTCAGTGGAGAGGCGTTAGCTGGCGAACAGGGGTTTGGCATTAATCAGGATACGGTAAACAGCATTGCCAAACAAATCCGGGAAGTTCAAGATGCTGGGGTTCAAGTAGCTATAGTGGTTGGTGGAGGAAACATCTGGCGAGGTGTTGCCGGGAGCGCCAAGGGGATGGACCGGGCCACGGCGGATTACATGGGGATGTTGGCCACGGTTATCAATTCCTTATCTTTGCAGGATGCGTTGGAAAAATTAGAGGTGGTTACCCGTGTGCTTTCCGCGATTGAATTGCGTCAGATTGCGGAGCCTTATATTCGGCGGAGGGCGATTCGCCACCTGGAAAAGGGTCGGGTTGTTATCTTTGCGGGCGGAACCGGCAGTCCTTATTTTTCCACGGATACTACGGCTGCCCTGCGGGCGGCGGAGATTGAGGCTGAGGTTATCTTAATGGCCAAGTTAGTGGACGGGGTCTATGACTCGGATCCGGTTAAGAACCCGGAAGCTAAATTATATCGGGATCTGCGTTATATTGATGTCTTAAACCAAGGGTTAGGGGTTATGGATTCCACGGCTACTTCCTTATGCATGGATAATGAGATTCCGATTATTGTTTTTAATCTGAATGCTGATGGAAATATTCTCAAAGTGGTGCTGGGTGAAGACCTGGGAACCTATGTAGGGAGGTAAAATGCATGCTGGATGAAGCATTATTAGAAGTGGAAGATCGAATGCAAAAAAGCGTGGAAGTGCTGAAAAAGGAGTATTCAACCCTGCGGGCCGGGCGGGCCAATCCGGCATTGCTGGAACGGGTGATGGTAGACTACTACGGCACTCCCACCCCGATAAATCAGGTGGGCAATATTGGGGTACCTGAGCCGAGATTACTGGTGGTGCAACCCTGGGATCGCAGTATGATTCCGGCGATCGAAAAAGCCATTTTAAAATCAGACCTGGGCATTACCCCGAGCAGCGACGGAAACGTCGTCCGGATTGCGATTCCGCAGTTGACCCAAGAGCGGCGCAAAGAGCTGGTTAAAGTGGTGAAAAAGAGAGCGGAAGAGGCCCGGGTAGCGGTTCGCAATATTCGGCGTGATGCTATGGAAGACTTTAAAGCCCAGGAGAAAAAGGGTGAAATCTCCGAAGACGTATCCCGGCGCGGTCAAGATGCGCTCCAAAAGCTGACCGACAGCACCGTTAAAAATATCGATAAGATCGCTGAAACCAAAGAAAAAGAGATCATGGAAGTCTAGGCGAAGCCGAGGTGAGTCAATTGGCAATGCCGGATGTGCTGGCCTGGGAAGCAGAGGCAGCGGAATACTATTTGCGGGAATCTGGCTTTCAGATAGTCCGGTCGGAAACCCGGCCGCTTAAGCCGTATGGTGAAGAGCCATACTGGCGGGTAGTACGGCAAAGATTACTCGACCCGGGCCGGATTGAACTTACCGTAACCATCGATTTAGGGCATGCTCAGGCGAAAACCTATTTAGACTGAGGCCGGCATTGTTTGTGTTTATGGGATATACCTGGCAATTCGACAATTTTCGGGTGGGGACTGTCTCCACATCAAAAACCCCTCGTTTAACCAGGGGTTTTTCCACATTAATATCTGTTTAAAAAATATCTGTTTAAAAAATGACATAAGCATTATCATTAATCAAGTCATTAGTTAGGGCGGGTTTTTAGTTTTCGGAAATCCCTTTTCTCTAGGGAGGAGTGAAAGGTGTCTGTTTTAAATTTTTTATGGCGCCGACAACCGAAAGTGATTCAGTCCGCTGGGGATTATGAAGCGCAGCTTAATCTGCAGCAATTGCCGGAGCATATTGCGGTAATTATGGACGGCAATGGCCGTTGGGCAACCCTGCGCGGACTGCCGCGGACCGCGGGACATCGGGCCGGGATGACTGCTTTAAAAGAATTGGTAAATACTTGCGGCGAAATCGGCATTAAAGTCCTGACGGTGTATGCCTTTTCCACGGAAAATTGGAAGCGACCTTCGGATGAAGTCAGTTTTTTAATGAATTTACTAGTGGAATATATGGAAAAAGAGCTGGAGGAACTGCATCAAAAAGGGGTACTCGTCCGCGCGGTGGGCGAGGTGACGGAACTGCCGGCTGCCGCGCAAAAAGCCTTGCTGCAGGCGGAAAAAGTTACGGCGCAAAATAAGGGACTCAAGTTCAATATTGCCTTAAACTATGGAGGCCGGCGGGAAATCATTGGCGCAGTCCGACAGCTTGCCCAAAAAGTTGCCGAGGAAAAGCTTAAACCAACGGAAATTGATGAGGCGGTGTTCAGCCGGTTCCTTTATACGCAGGATTTACCAGATCCGGATTTAGTCATTCGCCCCTCCGGCGAACAGCGTCTGAGCAACTTTCTTTTATGGCAGAGTGCTTACGCTGAGTTTTTGACCAGTTCTGTTTTATGGCCGGATTTTCGTAAACAGCACTTGTTTGAAGCCCTGACAGAATATCAAAAGCGAAACCGTCGGTACGGCGGGCTGTGAAAGGTGCGGGGGAAGGAATAGGAATGGTATGTTGAAATTACGATTAATGAGTGCCGGTATAGGCATACCGGTAATTTTTTTTATTGTCTGGTCTGGGGGTTGGCTCTTAGCCGCTGGGTTAGCGGTTTTGGCGCTCCTGGGGTGGCGCGAGTTTATCGTATTAACCAAAGCCGCCGGTTTTGAGCTTCCGGAAATTCTGGGTGGTATTTTGGTCTTATTATTTCTATTTATTGCATATCTTGAAAGCAGCGGAGTAGTTTTGGGGATGTTTAGCAACCTGCCGGCAGCCGGGTTACTGCTAACGGCCGTTATCTTAGTCATCAGTTATCCAAAGGTCGGCCTATCCGAAATCGCGCTTACCCTATGGGGTCCGGTCTATATCGGGGGACTTTTGAGTTACTGGATTTGGCTGCGGGATTTAAACGGGGGTTTTTACTGGATAATCGGGGCTTTGCTGCTCACTTGGGCTTATGATTCGGGCGCCTATTTCGTGGGTCGGAAGTGGGGAAGACATAAACCCTGGCCTAAGCTCAGTCCGAATAAAACGCTGGAAGGAGTGGCCGGCGGTTTATTTGCCAGTACGATTATCTTTTTATTAGCATCCCGGATTTTTCTGCTCACCGGCGGCCCGACCGTTGGTCTAGGTACGGCGATAGGTTTGGGCTTGACCGGCGGGGCCGTGGCCCAACTCGGCGACTTGCTCGAATCAGCCATTAAGCGGCAAGCGGGTATGAAAGATTCCGGTTCTATAATCCCCGGGCATGGCGGGATATTAGACCGCTTTGACAGTCTGCTGCTGGTGATGCCGTGTGTATACTTTTGGGTAAGCTGGGCTTACTTAAACCCCTAAGAAAAGCATAAAACAAGCTGAGAAGTAAGGGGTGAGGTTTATGGACCCAACCCTCCTGAAAAACGTGATTGTCCTGGTGCGATTCAGTATTATTGCCGTCGGCTTGCTGGCTGGCTACCTGGCCTTGTACTATGTGGTGCCGTATCTGGTGCAATTGCTGATGCAGATTCCAGCTTTTTTTATGCCTTTTTTGCTGGCGGTTTTGATGGCTCTAATTATTGAACCGTTAGTGAACCGGTTTAGCCGCCAGTGGTCTTTGTCGCGGGGAACTTCGGTGTTGTTGGCTTTAACCGTAGTCTGGGGCTCCGTAAGTTTAGGGATGGTCTTACTGGTCAGCCGGCTGGTAAAAGAGCTGCTGGAGTTATACCGGTTTTTGACTGTGTCCTCAAGCACCCTAAGTCAGAACTTAGTGCAAACGATTGAGAATCTGCAAACCCTATACCTTAAGTATCCTATC
>CAYXHK010000198.1:0-4523 GCA_964464665.1 uncultured Syntrophomonadaceae bacterium | reverse complement strand
TATGCCGAGCGCGTCCTGCTGCCGCTGTGGAGCAAGGATTACCCGGATGACCCGCCAAGTCCACGAAATACCTGATTACGTGGCTGCGGCCCTGGATGAGAACGCTCTCTGGGAGCGATACCGCGCCCGCCCGCCTTATCAGCAGAACGATTACATCGGCTGGATTATTCGCGGCAAGCGTGAGGAGACCCGGCGGAAGCGGCTGAACCAGATGCTTGAGGAACTCCGGGCCGGGATCGGTTACATGGGGATGAAGTGGGGAGAAAAATGGACGGGAGACCATACCACACTGGAATTATTATAGATACAATGTTTTCCATCGGAAATAGCAGACCATAGAAAGACCTTTGAACGTATGGTAATTAGAGATCTGTCAATTAGTAAATAAATGTGTCCACTTTATAACTCAGAATTTGAGGGGGGCTTGATTTACTGTTTATTCTTCGAAGAACATAAACGCATTTTCATCAGCTGTTATTATCGGATTCGAAATCAAGTCCAATTCAAATTTTTCACGTTCTTTTGATGTAAACGGGGTTTTGGTACCATCGTTAGTAATAACATAAAAACGAGATTTTTGCTTTTTATCCTGATATATAAATACTCCTTCAAATCCTTCTAAAGATGGGTATTTTATTTCAATTTCTTTAGGAAGCATTTTTCAAGCACGATCAGCAGCATCAGGGACGCTATGGAGCTTCTGACTCCGGCTATCGCCAAAGGGTGGGCTTTTACCGATTTTATTAATAATCAGAGCCCTCCGGTGTTGTTCTCCCGATTGAACCAGGTTTTCGTTTTCTATAAGGCTTAGCCTCCTTCTGGATTGCGGAGCGGAAAATGGGTGATGGTGATCAAAGAGAGGGCGGTCTGGATAGCACATTTATCTTAAAGCTATAGAAATTTTAATAAAAATTTAAAACCAATTGCTAAAATCATTTTAGTTACATATAATATTAAACAATTGTCATTAAGGCTCTAGTTTACAACTGACGACTATGAGTTATAATAAGGGTATCGGTAGCTAATTGGAGGCGGATTTCATGGCTACAAAGAGTATATTTAAAAATATCGTTATTAAAGACAAAATATTAAGTAAAAAGCTAGTATTAGCCCTGGAAAATGCTAAAGAAAAGGAATCTAAACAGGTCGTGCTATCGAAGTCTTATCATGAAGTCAAAAAGGGCCAAATAGAAGATATTTTCAGGAACCAGAACTAAGATGACGGGTTACCAACTTGTATTACTTAAAGACATGGTCGACGAATTGGGGGAGAAAAAAACAAACGGAATTCTCTCCCAATTTTCTTGTCCCTTAAATTTAGATGTTGAGTCTTTTTTACATAATAGTGCTATTGAATTTGCAAGGCAAAGTATAGCAGCCACACATATAGTATTATCACCATACAAAAAACAACCAGTCATTGCTGGTTATTTTTCTTTGGCGAATAAAAACATGATAGTTTCTAACAAAAGTATATCTGCCAGATTAAAAAGAAGGATCAACAAATTTGGGACTTTTGATCCGGATCGTAAAGGTTATCGTATTTCTGCACCATTGATAGCCCAACTCGGTAAAAACTATACCAATGGTCATAATAGTCTTATAACCGGGGATGAATTATTGAAAATGGCTTGCGATAAAGTTGCGCAGGTTCAAGAGATGATTGGTGGAAAAATTGTTTATTTGGAATGTGAGGACAAGCCTTATCTTATTCAGTTTTATGAATCTAACGGCTTCGTTAATTTTGGACAAAGAACACTTGATAGGGATGAAACCGAGGTCCTTTCAGGAAAATACCTAATCCAAATGTTAAAATATTTATAACCGCACATCAAATTTTATTCAATTACAATCGTTAAGGATTGTAAATAAGAAAATCCCCAGAGTTGTCTAGAATTTAAATTAGAATTTAAGTATGAAAAGGGAAGCAAGAGAACCGTCCCCCTGCTTCCCTTTGTTTGAATATGGCGCAGGATTTAATCGCTACATTAAGTTGGCGATCGGTCCGTCCGGGTCGACGTATTCCTCTACCATATAGTAGGGGATCGGGAATTCGGGGATGCCTACATAGTGAGGGGTATAGACAAACAGCTGGAAGTAGATGACTAAAGCGTTATCCGTTAAATAAAACTCCTGATCTTCGTCAATACTCTCAAATTCGTTAATCACCGGGATATCTTGGGCTGCGAATTCCTGCTTGATTATTTCGTTGATTGCCCCGACATAGCCGCTGCCGGGAATAAACAGGTCGGCAAACGTATAGATTTGACCGTCTTCCAGGTTTACGGTCAGGGATTTTACCTTGGTAAAACCGTTGGCCGCCATTTCCGGCATCGAATAGACTTCAAACCTTAAGCTTAAGATGCTGTTTCGATTGACTTCCACGGCGTATACAATGGTGATTTGAGTGTTATCGGGTTCATAAGCAGGGTGCAGATTATCGGGGTTGGTTAATAAATCTTGCACCAGACCCTCTATTTCCAGGTTGATCATTTCTTGGACTTCCGGGTCGGGGAGTCCCTCGACGCGCGGGTAATGGATTTGAACCAGGGGCGATTCTATATACTGATCAATGATTCGGGCGCTGATACCTTTGGCTGACATAAGCCATATCCACCTCTATTCACAATGACTCATTAAAAACTTAAACATTTTTTTTCAGTATATTGATATGCTACAATATTCCCAGAAGTTCTTGCCATAATAATGAAAGGGAAGTATCCTGCTCTGCGAGCGGCGCGGGGAGCTCCCACGGTGAGCCCCCACGGGGCCGTATGTAGCATCGGATCCGCAGCGGGACTGCAACTGCAGCGAGTCCGGCTGGAACTGACGGGATTAGCGGGGCTGGTAAAGCTGGCATAATGACAATTCGACAAATTTCGGGTGGGGACTGTCCCCGTTTTAAAAGGAGGCGGCAGATATGAAGCAAAAACTGATTGTGGCTCTGGACGTGGATACGCGGGCTGAAGCGGAAAAACTGGTTGAAGCGCTGGCTCCTTATGTTGGAGCTTTTAAGGCAGGGATGCAGTTATATAACAGCGAAGGGCCGGAAATGGTGCGCGCGTTGATGGAGCGGGGGGCGAAGGTCTTTGTGGACCTCAAGTTTCACGATATCCCCAATACGGTGGCGCAGGCGGGTCGGGTGATGACCCGGTTGGGAGTGTTCATGTACAACCTGCACGTGGCCGGCGGGAGCGAGATGATGCGCCAGACAGTGGAGGCCAGCCGCCGGGAAGCGGAAGCGCTCGGCTTGAATCCGCCGCTGCTTTTAGGAGTAACCGTTTTAACCAGTATCACCGAAGCGCAGCTGCGGGAGGAGATAGGCGTTGAGCGCGGCCTGACCGAGCAGGTAGTTCAGTGGGCGAAGTTGGCTCAGGCGGCCGGTTTGGCAGGAGTTGTAGCCTCTCCCCAGGAGATTCGGGCGATTCGGCAGGCTTGCGGGGCGGATTTTCTGATCGTTACCCCCGGGGTGCGGCCGGCCGGGGCGCAGTTGAATGATCAAAAAAGAGTAATGACTCCCGGCGAAGCCATCCAGGCCGGCGCGTCTTATCTGGTGGTTGGTCGGCCCATTACCGGCGCCGCAGATCCGGCTGCGGCCGCGCAAGCGATTGTGGCTGAGATGGAGCGAGCCGCTGCTGCCGAAGCTAAACATGCTAAATGATTAATGCATAATGTGATGGGGCAAGTCGCCGCAGTTGCTGTTAATTAAACAGCAAAACGGTATTTACGTAGTGCTTTGTGTTTTACAGTAAAGCAACAAAAATGGAACAGGAAGACGTCACGGCCAATATAGCGTTATGGCCGGCGCAGTTTTTTGCGGATTACAGTGAAAAATGGAAGGATGGATTAAATAAATGCTTAATGAGAACCGGGCGGCTAACGATGATCTGCTGGAACAGTTTATCCCGCTCAGCGAAGAAGAGGCGCTGTTCATGTTTCGGGATTCCCAGGCTCTTTTAGAGGGGCATTTTCGCCTGACCTCCGGGCGGCACAGCAACCAGTATATGCAGTGCGCCCGTGTCCTGCAGTACCCCAAATACGCTAGCTGGCTGGGCACTGAATTAGCCCGGCGCTATAAAGATGCGGGGGTTCAGGTGGTAATTGGCCCGGCCATGGGCGGGATCGTCTTGGCGCAGGAAGTGGCGCGGGCGCTGGGCGGTCAGGTGCGGAGCCTCTTTGCGGAAAGGGAAAATGATACGATGAGTTTGCGACGCGGATTTTACCTGGAACCAGGTGAAAAGGTGCTGGTAGTGGAAGACGTGGTTACGACCGGGGGATCGGTCCAGGAGGTTGTCGATATGGTGCAAAACCTGGGCGGAGAAGTCGTCGGCGTAGGGGTTTTAGTAGACCGCAGCGGGGGCGAAGTCCAGTTTGGCGTACATAAGGAAGCGGTGGTGACCATGAACATCGTCACCTACCCGGCGGATGATTGTCCGCTGTGCAATCAAGGGTTGCTGGTGGTTAAGCCCGGGAGCCGCAAGGCATAGATGAGATTATAATTAATTAGAATTAGAAAAATGGCA
>CAYXHK010000197.1:3831-4532 GCA_964464665.1 uncultured Syntrophomonadaceae bacterium | reverse complement strand
CGCGGTTATTGGAACTTAGAAAAATAAACCGCTTGCCCTGACTATATTGCCATCCCGCGGCCCGAAGCGATAATATCTTAATAAAAAGGGCAGCCCGACTCTGGTGGTCTCGCTACCCAAACGAAACCAGCACAACCTGGAAAGTTTGTTCAATCAAAGGTTGTGCTGGTTAATTCATAGTTCAATCAGCTTATTTTAATTTTTTGACTACCACTAATCAGTATACTGGACTGTGTACCCGATTGAAGTAATCACTGATTTCACCATCCAGTTCCGGCGATCGGAGTAATCACTGGTTTCACCATCCAGTTCGACTAATCCTCGCCGATGATTTTTATCTCCGGTGTCAACTCTACCCCATAATGATTCTTAACGGTCTCTTGAATAATGGCGATTAATTCTAAAACATCCGCTGCTTTCGCCTGCCCTCGATTTACGATAAAACCGGCATGTTTTTCGGAGACCTGAGCATCATTAACGCTGAATCCTTTTAAACCGAGTTCCTGCAGCATCGGTCCCACAAAGTGGCCAGTCGGGCGTTTAAACACACTGCCGGCACTGGGCAGGTCGAGTGGTTGGCGCGCTTCCCGACGCTCGGTAAAATCATCCATTCTCTGTTTAATGGCTGCCGGGTCGTCAGGCAGCAGTTCCAGGACCGCCTCTAAGATTACCATTTTAGAATTTTGCATAATGCTGCTGCG
>CAYXHK010000197.1:0-3821 GCA_964464665.1 uncultured Syntrophomonadaceae bacterium | reverse complement strand
GCTGAATCTTAACACTTCCCCATTTTCCGCTATAGCCCGTACTTCTTTTATTACATTTTTCATTTCCCCGTCGTAGGCGCCCGCATTCATGCAGACGGCGCCGCCTACGGAACCGGGAATCCCCACCGCAAATTCGAGACCGGCCAGGCCCCGCGCGCCGACTTGCTGGGAAAGCTCGCCCAGATCCATCCCGGCGCCAACCGTTACCCGCTGGTTTTCTATTTTTAAACCGGCCAATGGTTTATCAATTTTAATCACAACTCCGCGGATCCCTTTGTCCCGCACCAAGAGGTTGGTGCCTCGCCCCAGAATAAAATACGGACAGCCATTAAGGCTGCAGAAACTAATTAAACTGACCAACTCAGATTCACTGGCGGGAGTAACCAGCGCGTCGGCCGGCCCCCCTATTTTAAAAGAAGTATGGCCGGCCATTGGTTCATGCCAGGCGATTCTATCCTCTGGAATCAAAGAAAGCAATTCATTTAGCTCTTCTGGAAAAATTCTATTTTCGTCAGAATTCATTTTTATAACTTCTCCCTTCCAGGGTATGATATAATCTTAAACGGGATCTAGCATAACTATGTATGATTTACTTTTAAGCTTCTATTTATGCATTATACAGTTTTTAGGTTATATTATGGTTTTTGGGTTAGACAGTTTTTGTGTTAGGTCATACGGTTTTTACGGTTATGCAGTTTATATGCGGTTTCCGACAACGGTTACTCGCAATCTAGAACATTATTCTACCATTGATGGAATTGAATGGCAAGCCAATGCCAACAAGGATATATCAGATGAAAGAGGTGCTTAAGCTGAGCATGGATCGTGCCCAATTAATTCAGGAATTAGAAAGCCGGATTGGCAAAGAAAAGGTAATTTCGGATCCGGTTGATCTCATGTATTACTCTTATGACAGTTCTTTTCTCGCCAAACTAAATAACTTTTATCCCGACGCGGTAGTCACGCCTAAATCCACGGAAGAAGTAGCGGCTGTAATGCAGTTCGCCAATGCCCAGAACATCCCGGTCACCCCCCGCGGCGCCGGTACCGGAGAGACCTGTGGGTCCGTGGCTACTCAGGGCGGAATTGTAATGGACCTATCCCCTTGGGATACGGTTGAAGATATTGATGTGGCGAACATGCAGGTCTTTGTCCGCCCGGGAGTAATCCACGCCAAATTAAATGAAGAGTTAGCGAAATACGGCATGTTTTTTCCGCCGGACCCCGGCAGTTCGACCATGTGTACGATTGGCGGCATGGTCGCCAATAACGCCAGCGGTCTTCGGGCCGTGAAATACGGCTGTACGGAACAGTATATCTTAGGATTAGAGATAGTGTTACCAAGCGGTGAGGTAATCGTCACCGGCGGCATGCAGTCCCGGGCGGTAAAGAGCGTCTCCGGCCTCAATTTAACCAAGCTCTTTGTTGGCTCGGAAGGGATTTTAGGTGTAATCACCAAAATTAGGCTGCGGATTTGGCCGAAACCAAAAGCCCGGGGAATTGTCATGGCGGTTTATTCTTCCTTAGACGACGCTCCAGCTTCCGTACTCGAGGTCTACCAGGCGGGGATTTTGCCCTCCGGGATTGAGATTTTAGATGAGTCGGCAATTAGTGCGGTAAACATGTACCGTCCGGAAATAAACCTCCCAAGCGGTGAAGCCATCCTGCTTTTTGAAGTGGACGGCAACCGGGACAGCGTGGAATGGGAAGGCTTAAAGATTAAAGAAATCACTTCCCAACGCGCCGGCCAGGTAGAATGGGCAACTGAACCGAAACGGATGGCCGATTTATGGGAAGGACGCAGCGTAGTGGCCACCGCGGCAGCCCGCGTTCGGCCGGATGGAACCCGGGTGTTTGCCGGGGAAGACATCAGCGTACCCCTCTCAAAAATTGCGGAAACGCTGCGCCAAATTAGGGCTTTAGGCGCCAAACACGGGATTAAGGTCGTTAACTACGGCCATATCGGAGACGGCAACGTGCATACCGCCCCGGTAATTGACCCCGATAAACCCGATGAAGTTGAAAAGGCAAAACTTCTAGTTAACGATATCCATTTACTAGCCATCAGTTTAGGCGGCACCACTACCGGGGAACACGGGGTGGGAGCAGTACGGTCAATGTATGCCGAACTGGAGCATGGAGCAGCCGTACAGATTATGCGGAAAATCAAGAAAACTTTAGACCCTAAGGGAATCATGAACCCGGGTAAAGTTTTTCTGCCAGAGGAGGAATAGGCTTGTTTAAAGATGCACCGGTAGTTCGTGAAACCATAAAAAAGTGTGTGCGCTGTGGGAAATGCCGAAGCGTTTGCCCAATTTTCAACGAATACCGGACGGAAAACTACTCCCCTCGCGGTCAGGTATTTATGGTGCAAAAGGTGCGGGACGGTGAGCTTCCCGCTTCGGAAAAAGTTGCGGCCAAGCTGGGGGACTGCCTCATGTGCGAGTCGTGTTCCAGCATGTGTCCTTCCGGCATCCCGGTTCACGAACTGGTGGCTGAGGCTCGGGCCCACGTTAACGAACAGCGGCCTTCCGCCGGCAAAAAAATGATCTTCGGCAAACTCTGGACCAATCCCGGTTTGCTGCGCACCTCGATCGCTGCGGCCGGAGTAGCGGATGGTCTTGGTTTAAGAAACATGGCCCGATCGCTCGGTCTAACCAATATCCTGCCTGGGGACCTGCCGCGGGCGGAAAAAATCTTAGGCAAAATCCCCCGGCGCTCGGCGCGCTCCCGACTGGCCACGGTCATCCCGGCCCAGGGAACCCGCAAAGCCCGCGTTGCCTATTTTCTCGGCTGCGGCACGGATTTGCTGCAGCCGGAGGTTGCTCTTTCCACCGTGCAGGTACTTACCCACCTGGGTTGTGAGGTGGTTATTCCACCGGATCTGAAGTGCTGCGGGGTTCCCCATCTGGCCAACGGGGAAAAAGGCATAGCCGAAGAATTGGTCCTGCATAATATCAAGGTATTACAAAGACTCGGGGTTGACGCGGTTGTCAGTGATTGCGGGTCATGTACCTCGACGCTTAACGGTCACCTGTATAACCCGGATGATATTGCCTTTAATTTAAACCAGCAGCAGTCCTTAGACCCGGCCCAGGCGCAAAAAGTGCTGGAAGCAGCGAATTGGTTAAAAGGCAAGGTCTTTGATGTGAGTGTGTTCCTGGTGGATAAGTTAGGCCTTTCCGCAAATACGGCCCAAAATAAGCAGCCTTTAAAAGTGACTTACCACGACCCTTGCCACCTGGCCAAGGCCCAAAAAATCAAGAATCAGCCGCGCCAGGTCCTGCAAAACATCCCGGGGCTGGAGTTTATCGAAATGGTAGGAGCCGACGCGTGCTGCGGCGGGTCCGGCACCTTTGGTCTGACCCATTACGATCTTTCAATGAAAATACTCGAGCGAAAGATCGAAAACGTCCAAAATACCGGCGCAGAAATCTTAACCACCAGCTGCCCCAGTTGTATGACCCAATTAAGCTATGGTCTGCGGGAAGCTGAGTCACCGATTAAGGTGCTGCATCCGGTCCAGCTGCTGGAAAAAGCCCTGATTAAAGAAGCGTAACCAAACGATACGAAAACCTGGTTCGATTCGAAAATCTGGTTCGATTTAACTTGGTGTCTAGATTAAATCGAAACGACTGTCTAATTAATTCAAAGGCAATTAATTTTAGGGCATTTTACTTCAGGATAATCCGATAAAAATTGCGACAGCCTGAGATACCTAAATTATTGGGCTAAACTAATTTAAACTTAAAAGATGCCTAACCCGGCAATACGGAAAATGGATTAGCCGGGTCAGGCATCTTTTTTAAACACGCATTTTA
>CAYXHK010000196.1:0-4587 GCA_964464665.1 uncultured Syntrophomonadaceae bacterium | reverse complement strand
ATGAAAATCAGGGCAAAATAAGGCTCTTTTGCCCTATCTTGCCCCTCAGACGGAGCATTTATTGGCTGGAAAAAGGAGGGTTTCTCTCAGTGTTGGACATTGACTGCATCGACCTATTTGTCGTTAATCTTCCCAAAGATGAATTGGAAGAAGAAGAGACAGCTAAAGACAGTGCCGAGATTAAGCCGGGAGAAAAAGATCCCGGTGCTTAAGGAGTTAAAAACCGGGGCAGAGGCTCGATTTAACCTGGTTTAACTGGGCTAGTTTAACTAGGTTTGACTATACTCAGAAACCGGGTCAGGGCATCGGAGCATAAAGTAAGGGCTAATCTTAAGGCTATTGGGCCGTTCTTCATCGCGAAGGACGGTTTTTTATTTTTTTAATTTTTAAATAATTAAATCTCGTAACAATAACTCGTTTATTCTTCAGCTCGTCAGCTTTGTCATTTAAAAAACAATCAGTCATTCAACTTAAGGATATAATCTTTTAAGTCGCTTAAGCGTCCTTTGAAAGCTGGGGTGTACTGGGGGGAACCCCGGTCAATCAGGCCATCAAGAATCAGACCGGTAGCCAGTCCTAACTCAGCTGCCACCATGTCATCCTGCATATCGTTGCCGATCATTAAGCATTCGCCGGGAGTCAGGTGCAAATGATCAAGGATATCCCGGTAGTAATTGAGGTTAGGTTTACAGAAACGGGAGTTTTCATAAGTCGTTACCAGTTCCCAGGTGTGGTCCTCTATGCCGGCCCAACGCATTCGTTCCCAGGTGGCGATAGCCGGAAAAATGGGGTTGGTAGCCAGAACTAGTTTTAAACCTTGTTGCTTAGCCAGGTCGAGGATCTGAGGGGCTAGCGGACTCGGCTGGGTTGAATAAGCCAGATTTTTAAATTCGGTACTATAAAAATCATCAAAGAGGGATTCCAAATCGGTTCTGGGTTGGGGAACCAAGCGGGTAAAGCAGTCCCAGAACGCAGTTTCATTATCGCAGCCCGGCTCCGTATTGGTGATCATGGCGTTGGTGGCTTGCCACAGGCAGGCAATAAACTGTTTCGGTTCCAGGATGGGTAAAAAGCGCGACGCTAATTTTTGCATATACTGGGCTACAAAGTAATCCATATTCATCGGTAGCAGGGTTCCGTCCAAATCAAACAGTAGGGTTGTTATCCGGGGCACTGTAATTCCTCCCAATCCTTTTTTCTGGTTTATTCCGGTTAGTCTGGTCAGTTTAAAGTACTTACGGTAATATTTGCTTAAACCTTTATCTATCTATCTATCTTACTAGGGATTCTGGGGAAGCGCAAACCGGAATTATAAACATAAATCGACTGGCGCTCCTTTAAGGCCGTTTGTTAGGGTCGCATTGGGGCTGTGCTTGAGTTGCGTTAAATTGGGGCAGCTTTAAATGAATCACTAAGACAACTCATGGTCGCATTGGGGGCTGTACTGGGTCTGCGCCACGGGCCGGCGCTTGGCCTGCGCTTGGGCCGCGCGCCGGGGTACGTTGCCGAGAAATATTTGGTATGCTACAATTATTTACGAGGTTTGGCTAAAGGAGGTTGTAACCGGTGGCTGGACATTCCAAATGGGCAAATATTAAGCATAAGAAGGCTAGAGTTGATGCGCATAAGGGAAAACTTTTCACCAAGATTGGCCGGGAAATAATCATGGCCGCCAAAGCCGGCGGCGGGGATCCGAATGGAAATATGCGCTTGAAAATGGCGATTCAAAAAGCCAGGGAAGCGAATATCCCAGCCGATAATATTCAGCGGGCGATTCAACGGGGAACCGGGGAAATTGAAGGCGCTGTTTACGAAGAGATTATGTATGAGGGTTATGCTCCCGGCGGGGTGGCGGTAATGATGCAGATCGCGACCGATAATCGCAATCGGACTGCAGCCGATATCCGGCATATATTTTCCCGAAACGGTGGCAACCTGGGCGAGTCGGGCTGTGTGGCCTGGATGTTTGAACGCAAAGGCCTGTTAGTGGTCGATCCATCCGCTCCCCCCGTTGATGAGGATGAATTATTGCTGTTAGCCTTGGATGCAGGCGCGGAAGACGTCCGAACCGAGGACGACAGTATCGAAATAGTGGCAGCGGCCGAAGATTTTGAGCCGGTAAAAGAAGCTTTAACCAAGGCGGGCTTGTCGTTTGCGGTGGCGGAGATAACCATGGTTCCACAAAATACGGTGGCGGTTACGGATCAGGAGCAGGCGGGGCAGATTCTGAAACTGATAAACATGCTGGAAGAGCATGATGATGTGCAGGAGGTTTACGCCAACTTTGACCTGCCTGAAGAATTGATGGAGGCCTTAAATTAGATTGGGCACGCGTGCGAATTAGTTTGAAAAAGCGTTCTTGCCGACTTTTTGTTTCGACCCGGTGGCTGCGTTGCGTACAGCCAAACACTGGTCAAAGCGCAAAGCAATAACCTTTTATTTCGACCCGGTGGTGGTTTTGACCCGGTGGCTGCGTTGCGTACAGCCAAACACTGGCATGGCCGAAGCAATGCTCTCTGGTTTGACCCGGTGTGGCGTTGCCTTCATGCAACATAGGTTAAGCTAAGCTTAACCTTAATCTTTTAGGCCGGCCGGGCCGGTATATTATCAGCCCTAACTGGAAATAATAGCATTTTGAAGAGAAACTTCAATTTAGTTATTAAATCATGGTTGGGGTTGATAAAAAATGCTTAGCCGTCGCAGCAAGTATCTGGTGCTAGGACTTATTGGAATCGGGTTTATCAGTTTTGCGGTGACATTCGCCTGGATGGTTTGGTCACCGTCGGCCGCCCTTAAACCCTCTTTAACGGTAAATGCAGGAGAACGTTTAGAAAATGGAGCGGTTAAAGAGGAGGCTAATAACGCAAAATCCGCCAAACCGGCGCTGCTGGATCTATTCACCGATAAGTCGACCGACGAAAACGTAAAACCGGTAATTACCGCTGCTACGCAAGTTGTCCAGGAAAGCCGTTACCGGCTTTGTGGCCATGTAGAGGTAGGGATCCCCATCAAAGACCCGGTTTTGCATAACCTGGGCATTGAACAATTGACCAGTCTGTATCCTATGCAGGATGGCTGGGAAGTTATTTTAGCGGGTCCGGAACGGGTCATCTTAAGGATGAATGTTGAGGGATTATGCCCGCATTGCGCGGTCAAACGCCATCTGGGGGTAATTGACGGCAAGGTGGCTATTTTTAATGGCCCGGCCAGTTTTCGGGGGGGACTCGACCGGTTAACCAATCTGCCGGTTTCCTCTCTGCCGCTGGAATGGCAGGAGCCAATCAGGATGGGCCTGATGGAGTTTGAAGACGCCGAAGCCTTATCCCAGGCGTTCGACAGCCTGGATGAATTTCGTTAATCAAAGGGACTGATAAATCTGGGCAACTGAAACGGGGGGGTAGGAATGAATATTTTAGTGCATCTGTGCTGCGGACCTTGTGCCAGTTATCCGGTTCCCGCTTTATTGGAGCAGGGGCATGAAGTCCGCGGATTGTTCTATAATCCCAATATCCATCCCTTTCAAGAGTACCAGCGTCGACAAGCAGGTGTAACCCAGTTAGCCGAAAGTTTAGGGATTGAGGTTATTGACCTCGCGGAATACGATATTGAAAAATATTTTCAGGAAACTGCTTTTCGGGAAAACCAACGCTGCCGCATCTGTTATTACCTGAGATTAAAAAGAACTGCCCAAATTGCCCGGCGAGGCAATTTCGAGGCTTTTACCACCACTTTGTTGGTAAGTCCTTTTCAAAAACATGAACTGATTCGTGAAATTGGCGAACAAGTGGGTGAGCAGCTGGGAATTCCTTTTTACTACCAAGATTTTCGGTCCGGTTACCCGGAAACAGTCAGCCGCTCTAAAGCAATGGGTCTTTATCGCCAGCAGTACTGCGGCTGCCTGTTCAGCGAACGGGAAAGATTTAAACCGCGGAAGCCTCCCCAGGAAGTTAAAAATTGACTTATAGCTGGTTATTCACAGCAAGATTGGCAAGAACCTGCAGGGATTTGCGATTGATTGTCGAAACTCCTGTTTTAGGTTCTTATTCTATTTGCGTCTTTGGAGAGGGTGGTAAGATGCAGCCAAAGATCTTGCTTAAGCAGACGGGGTCAATTTATTTTTCCCGTTTTCCAATGGCCTGGATTTTGATTGTATGCCTCGGGTTGTTTTTACTCAGGCCGAATGTGCCTGCTGCCGCGGCCACTATTCCGGCGACCCTGCGGGTGGGAATGGTGCAAAATTGTTCGACCATTGATTTTACGGTGCAGCAGGGTGATTATAAGATAGTCGATGTTTACACCGGAGAGACTGTGGTTGATTTGGTGGCCGAAGGAGCAGTGTATCGGGCGCAAGTAGATACCGGTCTTTCTCGGATTAAGCTGTTTCAGCAGGTAAATCCCGGGAAAACACCTGCCAGCCAAGGGTCAGGCGTTACTGCAGTGGGGGGCTGGGAAAATAAAGGCGTTTTTAAAGGCCCGCTGCAAATAGTCTGTCTCGGGACCGACCGAGGAGGAACTGAGGACTTGCATCTGAGTCGGTTCCAGTGTGAATCCCGCAGTTATCGTGGACAGCTGGAAATCAGGTTAAAC
>CAYXHK010000195.1:4259-4592 GCA_964464665.1 uncultured Syntrophomonadaceae bacterium | reverse complement strand
CAGGGTATTGTTCAGGTATCCCAAGTGGTTCAAAACAATTCCGCCATCGCCCAGCAAAGTGCCGCGGCCAGCGAACAACTTTCCGAACAAGCTGGATTACTGCAAGCAGATGTCGCCAAGCTGCGGTTAAAAAAGAGATACACCAGTAATGTGCGGGGTTTAAATTATGAAGTTTCACAAAATTCGAGAAAGCAAGAAGGCAGGTTCATCAGTTCTGGCATGAGGGAAGCTGCGGCCACCAGCACGGCCAAGGCAAAAATTGATCTTGACGGTGATTTCGGCAAATATTAGTAAGTGGCTGAGCCAGAACATTCCAGCCACCGTAGCAGTAGT
>CAYXHK010000195.1:0-4249 GCA_964464665.1 uncultured Syntrophomonadaceae bacterium | reverse complement strand
TGAGCTTGACGGTGATTTCGGCAAGTATTAGTAGTAGCTGAGCCGGAGTATTCCAGCCACCATAGCGTAGTCCTGCGGAGACTTTAGCCTCCGCAGGACTACGTATAGCATCCATTTACCGAATATCGACCCAGCCTTCTTAGTAGAGTCAATGCAGTGGAGACAGCGGAGACAGCGGAGACAGCGGAGACAGCGGAGACTTAGTCTCCGCGGGACTCCACGCCTAATATCAATAAACAAAAAACAAAGCTGAATCTTCATCACTAACAGTTTATTACCTAGAATCTGAGAATATCGGAAAGGGGTGAAGTAAACTTTGAAGGACGAAGAATTTTTACAGCTTAGCAACTATACCAAAACGAATTTCGGTATAGATCTAAGTGATAAGAGAACCCTGGTGGAGAGTCGATTATACAGCTATCTGAGCGATAGAGGGCATCAAAGTTTTCCTCACTTTTTTGGCTGCCTGGTTAATGACCATACTGGTACGGAAGCGACAGCCCTGGTAAATCGGCTGACAACCAATTATACTTTTTTTATGCGGGAGCCAAATCATTTCAGATATTTCCAGGATTCAATACTACCCTACCTGACATCAGCAGTAAAAGACAGAGATTTGCGGATTTGGAGTGCCGGATGTTCCAGCGGGGAAGAGCCATATACCCTAGCTATGATTATGAGTGACTATTTCGGTAAGGCGGGATTTTATTGGGATACAAAGATATTGGCTACCGATATCTCCTCTCAGGTATTGGAGACTGCCCTGCGGGCTACCTATAATGATGTGCAAATCAAGGATTTGCCCGCCAACTGGAAACTGAAGTATTTCGAACCTGGTAGAAAAGGGAAACGGCGGCTGGTATCCGACATTCGCGATGCTGTTATATTCCGTAAATTCAACCTCATGGAAAAGATTTTTCCTTTCAAAAGAAAATTTCACGTTATATTCTGCCGAAATGTTATGATTTACTTTGACAGTGAAACTAGAAGACAATTGCTGCAACGATTTTATGAATCAACAGAATTTGGCGGCTATTTAATCATTGGCCATAGTGAGTCGATTGACCGTAAGGAAACTGGTTATCGATATATAATGCCCTCTGTTTATAGAAAGGAATAGATACAATTGGCCAAAAAAATTCGAGTCCTGATAGTTGATGATTCCATGGTTTTTAGAGAAATGCTGACCAGGGGGATTGCCGGCGACCCGGCTATTGAGGTCGTCGGCACTGCCTCTGATCCTTACATGGCGAGCGATAAAATAGTGGAGCTCGAACCGGACGTATTGACTCTGGATGTTGAAATGCCCCGCATGAACGGTATTGAATTCCTGCGCCGCTTAATGCCGCAGTATCCTTTGCCAGTGGTTATGATCAGTGCCTTAAATGATACTGCTGCTGTATTCGAAGCCCTGCAGGCAGGCGCCGTTGATTTCGTATGTAAACCTGATATCAATCAGAACAGTTCCTTAAACGCATTTATTAATGAACTTATTATTAAAATAAAAATAGCTTCTATTGCAAAGGTTGATCGCGGAAAGAATCAGCATGTCCGCAAGCAGTCATCCAATGCGGTTGGAGGGAGTTCCAGGATTAAACTCATTGCCATCGGCGCTTCTACCGGCGGCACTGAGGCCATTAATAGCCTCATTCGGGGTTTGCCCGCTGATATACCCGGGGTAGTTATAGTTCAGCATATGCCACCGGTTTTTACCCGCATGTTTGCGGAAAGGCTTAATGATGGCTGTGCTTTAGAAGTAAGGGAAGCTCAGGATGGCGACCGTATATACCCCGGGCTGGTGCTGATTGCCCCCGGGAATTACCAGATGACGGTATACCAAGCCGGTGGCGGTTATGCGGTTAAATGCCGGCAGGGAGAAAAGGTCAACGGGCATTGCCCTTCCGTTGATGTATTATTTAATTCGGTAGCCGAACAATGTGGAGCAAATACAGTTGGGATAATCCTTACCGGTATGGGATACGATGGAGCCAAAGGATTGCTGGCAATGCGCCAAAAAGGGGCACGAACCATTGGCCAGGATGAAATTTCTTCGGTAGTATACGGCATGCCTAAAGTCGCCTTTAACATAGGTGCGGTGGAACAACAGGCTCCTTTAGATAAAATTCCCGGTTTGCTCTGTTCTATGTTGTCCACAAAGTGAAATGAGGCAAGGGGACGTTCTTTTTGCTTCGCTTCAATTACTAGAATAAGTACGAAAATAAACCCTTAATGCTTGGTAAATCTTATTTTCATTGGTGGTTGTGCCTTATAGGCATGGGTGGTTAGTGGTTAGCATAGAAATTTCTCTGCGGTTGCTACCAAACCAGCAGCTTGCTTTTATCGACAAACAGTTGTGCCTAGCGGGCATGGGTAATTTATAAGTATATTAACTCATGAAAATGAATCCTTAAAGAGCAAAACTCTTTTAAAAGAGGTGAACACGTGCTTCGTTTACCTTCAGATCGTTTGATCCCGAAAATGGTTGTAGGTCGTCCTATCATTGGTGAAAATGGACGGGTACTTTTGACTGCCGGACAAATTTTAAATGCAAAATATATAAGAAGAATTCAAGAACTAAAGATACCCGAGGTATATATAGATGATCTTTTGGGTATAGAGGATGTTGCTCCCTTGGTTCGTTCAGAAACTGTTTCCAGAGCTACGCTGGCCCTTAAGCGAAGTTTTCAGCAATGCATTAAATCGGGAAAGGCTGATTTGAATCCGATTAAAAGCGAAATAGACAATATCATCGATGAAATAGCAACCAACACCAATCTTTCAATAGGTATGGCTGAGCTGAAGACTCATGATGACTATACTTATCAGCATAGTGTAAATGTTTGTGTATTAGCCATCATTATGGGTTCAAGTATAGGATATAATCGCCGGCAGTTACAGGAACTGGGTGCCGGTGCTATCATGCATGATATCGGAAAGGTTAATATCCCTCTGGGGATTCTTAATAAATCCGGGGCTTTAAATAATGAGGAATTAAATATAATCAAAAAGCACCCCTCTGATGGTTTTAAAATGATCAGGAATTCACCCCAGATTAAATCGGTTTCGGCTAGGGTGACTCTGCAGCACCATGAGCGATTTGATGGAATGGGTTATCCTAGGAGAGTCGCGAGGGAAGCTATACACGAATATGGATTGATTGTTGCTGTTGCCGATGTTTTTGATGCATTGATATCTAATCGCTCTTACCGCTCTGCTTATAACAACCAAGAGGCTATAAACATAGTTAAACAAGGTAAGGGTTCTCAGTTTTCGCCCCAATTCGTAGATGTATTGAGCCGACATATCAACCCATGTCCGTGTGGTACAGTCGTAGCCCTTAATACGGGAGACATTGCTATTGTCTGCCAGGAAAACTTTAAAGATTTTAAGAAGCCCCAGGTAAAACTCCTGTTTGACTGGCAAAATCAGACATATAATAAGGAATATTGTCTCAACCTCGCCAATGTTGACAGTATTCAAATCTCCGACATTTATGGTACAACCGAGGCAACGAAGGTCATTTGCCGTTATTTAGCTCCAGACTCGGCAACGAGTCAAGCAAAAGGGCAGAAAATGGCGGAAGTATTTTCTAAACTCATTTAAAAATTGGCCGATATATAGAGAGAGGTATTTATAGAGGTATTACCAAACGTTCCTCAGGCTCTCTCCGATAGGGATGGTTCAATCAACAACCTAGGGAGCTGTCTGCTAAAACGGTCGTTGCCCGATGCACTCAAAATGCACTCAAAATTGCGCTATTCAGGTGCGGTGTGTATAAGATCTAAAACGTCCGCATATTGGCCCACAGTTTGTGGACAGCGCATATTCAATATAGATCATATTAATTCCAGTGAAGGAAGGGATAAAGATGAAGATTACCAGTAATCCTCCAATCAACATAGGGAAATTATATCAAGCCCATCAAACTCAATCTGCAAACAAAAGCAAAAAAGCGGGTGACAGTGTTAGTGGAAACGACAATTTACATCTAAACGACAATTTACATCTATCCGAACAAGCCCGGAAGATTCATGAACTAATTAAAGAAGCTAAAGATTTGCCGGAGATCAGAGAAGAAAAAATTGCGAAGATTAAAGAACAGATTAACAATAATACCTATACTATTTCTCCGGCTCAGGTAGCCGCGAAAATGCTTTCTGAAGAAAACAAATAAGGAGTTGTGAAAATGGAGTTATTTGTAAGTGTTCTTATTAATATACTGAACCAGCAAAAGACATTAATTGATGAA
>CAYXHK010000194.1:4510-4612 GCA_964464665.1 uncultured Syntrophomonadaceae bacterium | reverse complement strand
AAATAAAGCAGACTTTAACTAAAGAGCAGCGAAAAAGAAAGTTAAAGGGAATTGTTAAAGGGAATTGATCAAGAAGGGTGTAATCAGTGCTAAAAGCAGCAG
>CAYXHK010000194.1:0-4466 GCA_964464665.1 uncultured Syntrophomonadaceae bacterium | reverse complement strand
CATTTTTGGTTCCAAAGGCGGTTTTTAGGCGGCGTTCTGGGCCAGGTGCAAACCTTTTTAGTGGATGGTTTGCTGATTGATACCGGACCGGCCAAGTGCGGCCGGGAGATGTTAAAAATGTGCCGGCAATACCGTTTGGCGCAGATCGTAAACACTCATCACCACGCGGACCATATTGGTAATAATGCCATTTTACAAAGAGAGTTCAGCTTGCCGGTGAGAGCCCAGCGGGAAGCGCTCCCCATAATCCGACAACCCCAGGAGAATCTTCGGTTAAATATCTATCAGCGCTTCGTCTGGGGAGTGCCGGCTGCGGCCAAGGCTCGCCGGACTGGCAGTCAGCTCAGTACCCCCCGATATAGCTTCCGAATCCTGCCCACTCCGGGGCATTGCCCGGACCATATTTGTTTGTACGAGGAAAAGCAGGGTTGGTTGTTTGCCGGGGATCTGCTGCGGCCGGAATCGGTCAGTCGGGCGGAGCAGTTTTGGCCGGGGGAGGATGAGGTTGAGCGCTATAACTCCTTAAAAAGAGTGGCGCAGCTCGACTTGGCTAAGATTTTTAGCGCCAGTTTGGGGATTGTGGATGATCCTGGCCGGGTAATTCGGCAGCAGTTAGAGCGCTGCGAAGAGAATCTGGCTGCCGGTGAAACAGAGAATAGTTTCAGCCAGGTTAAATTTAATTAAACTTAACGTAACATTTCATTAACTTAATTTAGATGTTTGCGTTTTAAAAATTTAATTCAGGCGAATAAAATTGACTTCCTTGATTAGTTAAAAGATTAGTTAAAACTCAGGCAGGAAGTGTTTTTAAGTCATTTTAATGCTAAAATAAAATTTTTGTTATATAGAAATAGGCCAAGAAGGGCAAAATAGGCGGTAGAAGAGGAGGGTTTTACCTTGGAAACTAAGGATAAGGCTAAACCTGAGGAGCAGTTATACCCGCCGGTGTCACCAGGGCCTAATTTTTTTGAATCCTCTCAAACCGACACTGCGGAATCGGCTTTGCTCCAACGATTAGCCGAGAAGGTTGCCGACTTGACCATGGCTATGGAGAAGATGGATCTGGCGGAATACCTGGCGTTAGTCAATCGTCCGGCCCGTCTGATGTATATAAATTTCATTGCCGGAATTGCTCGCGGCTTTGGTTTTGCGGTCGGTTTTGCCTTGTTGGGAGCTATTTTGGTTTACTTGCTGAAACAGATGGTGGTTTTGAATCTGCCGGTGATCGGAGATTTTATTGCCGATCTCGTAGAAATCGTGCAGTATCAGATCGAGGCCCGCCGGTATTAAGGCGGATAAAGTTTCGGCTTGGCCGCTAATCAAACGATAAAGGAGCAGTAATTGTTTATGGATTTGCAGCAACAAAAGCAGCGTTTACTGGAGCAAAAGCAGCAACTCGAAGCCAGCTTAGCCAATTTGACCGAGGCCGGCTTGGAAATTTCCATGAACGAGTCAGTGGGAGAGCTTTCGGGTTATGACAATCACCCCGCGGACTTGGGGAGTGAGATGTTTGAACGGAGTAAAGACTTGGCGCTTAAGGATAATGCCCGGATTCAAATGTTGAAGGTAAATGACGCCTTAAGGGCCCTGGAATCGGGGCAATACGGTATGTGCGCGGGGTGCGGAAAACAAATCCCGCCGGAAAGGCTTAAAGCTCTGCCCTCAACCACCTTGTGCGTCGACTGTAAGGCCAAGGGTGAATGGCCGGACCTCTCTCCCCGGCCGATTGAGGAGTACGTAATCACCCCTCCCTTCGGCAAGCTGGGCGATGATGCATCGGATGGAATTTTGCCGGGGGGGTTGAGGTTTGACGGGGAAGATGCCTGGCAGGAAGTAGCCCGTTTCGGCGAACACGCGCCCGGTTCCGGGGCCGGATCCTACTACGGTGAGCAGGAATTGGATTTGGCTGAAGATCGGGGAGCGGTGGAGTATGTGGAGGAGATTCCTTACTTTAAAGGGGCGGACGGTATGTTTTATGAAGAGTTCGGCCGCTTAGATGACGAAGACGCTCCCCTGGAACGGTTAGTGGGAGAAAACAAACAAACCCACCAGCCCTTATAACCATTACCTTACAGATAGCGAATTTGATTGGGAAATCTATAATATCAGAGACAACAACCAATTCAACAACCGATTCAAGGCCGGTTTAAGGCCGATTAAAGCATTGACCGCCGCTAAAGCCATAACGCGGGTCTGGTTTCTAGGGGGAATCATTTATGAGGATTGGGATATTCAGCGACAGTTACAAACCTTACGTCAGTGGAGTCGTCAACTCCATTGAGCTTTTCACTCGCGAACTGCGGGCTCTCGGGCACGAAGTTTATATCTTTGCGCCCAGCTATCCTAATTATCAGGATGAGGAGCCGGGAGTTTTTCGTTTCCGTTCAGTGCAAGCCCCGACGAATCGGGATTTTAGCGTGGCGATTCCTTTTTCTTTGGAGTTTGCGCCGGTTTTGCGTGAGTTAAAGCTGGATTTGATTCACGTGCATTCTCCTTTTATTCTGGGACAGGTAGGGGCCGTACAAGCCCGACGCCTAAATATACCCTTGATTTTTACTTACCATACCCTTTATGAACAGTACGTGCATTATGTGCCGATTAGCCCGAATTTAACTCGGGAACTGGTGGTAAGGCTCAGCCGTCATTTTTGTAACCGCTGTGATTTGGTAATTACCCCGACCAAGCAGGTTCAGGAACTGTTGGATATTTACGGAGTTTTGGCTCCAATAGAGGTCATTCCGACCGGGATTGACCTAGTCCGATTCAGCCAGGGAGACCCGACTTGGTTAAGAAAGAAACTCCACCTTGACCCAGCGGAAAAAATCCTGCTGTTTGTCGGCCGGCTGACAAAAGAAAAGAATGTGGAACTGTTGATCCGCGCTTTCGACCACATTCAGAAAGACCACCCGCAGACCCGGTTGGTGCTGGTGGCTGGCGGGCCGGAAGAGGAACATTTGAAGGATTTAGTTGAGGCGCTCGGCTTAAAAGAATGGGTCATTTTTATGGGGCCGCAGACCGGGCAGGCGCTCGTAAATTGTTATCATGGGGCCGACTGTTTTGTCTTTCCCTCAGTAACGGAAACCCAGGGTTTAGTCATCTTGGAGGCCATGGCCTCCGGCTTGCCGGTTGTAGCCGTGAAGGCCTTTGGGGTGGCGGATATGATCAGTTCCGGGCAGGATGGATTACTGACCGGTAGCAGTCTGGCGGAGTTTGCGTCTGGAATCAGCTGGCTTCTGGAAAATGAGTCGCAGTGGGGAGCGTTGTCGGAGATGGCTCGTGCCAAGGCCAGCCAACTATCCTCGGCGCAGATGGCCTTGAAATTAGAGGCGGCTTATCTTAAGGTTTTGGAACAACGCTGGCAGTACAAGCAGCAGATTTCGGGCTAAACACCAGTCAGGCTAAGCAGATTTAGAGAAAGCGGGAAACTTACGAAAACGTACGGAACTTACGGAAACTAACGGGGAAATTTACGGAAACGTACGGAACTTACGGAAACTAACTAGAAATGGGAAGCTAACTGGAAACTAACTAGAAATGGGAAGCTAACTGGAAACTAAGAGACTCTAAAGGGAGGGTAAAAACCGTTGGGACAGGTGGAAAACTTATATAAAATATTTGAGAAGGATGCTTTAGCCAAACTGCTGGGCATCGAAATTATCGATATAAAACCGGGTTATGCCAAGACAACTTTGCAGGTTAACCCGGATCTGGTCAATTCTTTGGCGATGACCCATGGAGCAACGGTTTTTGCGCTGACGGATATGGCCCTGGCTGCGGCAAGCAATTCGCATGGCAAGGTAGCGGTGGCTTTAAGCGTAAGTATCAATTTTATGCAGGCAACCTATGTGGGGGACCGGCTTTACGCCATTGCCACGGAGGAAAAGGTGACCAACCGCACCGGGATCTACCGGGTTGTAGTGGAAACGGAAAAAGGAGAAAAAGTGGCGGTCGCTACAGGCACGGTTTACCGGACCGGGGCTGAGCCCAAACCTTGAGGAAGACCGTAGTAAGCGGGTTAAAGGCTGAAAGCGGCAGAACCAAAGTGCGTAAAAAAGCGACAGAAGAGACTGGACGGAAAGGTCACCGGCACAAATGACAGTTACCAGCAAAAACGCGTGACCAGACAGGCGCAGACAGAGCGGTGTGAAAAGCTAGTCACAAGTAAGAAGTGTCACAGAAAGGCTGCAACAGACATATCAGCCGGAAAGCAAAAGGGCCAGCAAGCTGGCCCTTTTACTCTATTCGGGGGATGATTAATTTAGCATTCTCTTCCACCGAAGCCGAAACCCATGCAACATTGAATGATCAGCAGAATCGCAATGCAATAAACTAAGTTACAGGAGCCTCCTCCAAATCCAAATCCAGACAGGTTAGACATTAATTTAACCCTCCTTAGTTGTGTTGTTATTGGTAGATCTCTTAGATTAGTACAGTATATTCATAGACTCTAAAACGGGTTCCAAACA
>CAYXHK010000193.1:0-4642 GCA_964464665.1 uncultured Syntrophomonadaceae bacterium | reverse complement strand
AAGCAGCTTCAGTATAATTATGACAGTATTTTAGTTTGCTACCGGCTTTAATCTGTGCTCTGCTCCTAGTATTGTAGTGAATTAGGAAGGGATTCATCCGAAATGAAAGAAATAAGCAAAGAAATAGCCCATACGCATAAAGCGCTTGATGGTTCTGAGTACTCACACAGCCACCACCACGAGTTGGAGCATAAACACAAACACCAAAATACAAAAATAGTATTGAACCGATTATCCCGGGCCAGCGGGCACCTGGAATCGGTTAAGCGGATGGTAGAAGACGGAAAGGATTGCAGCGAGGTATTAATTCAACTGTCGGCGGTTATTGCCGCGCTTACAAATACCGGGAAGGTAATACTAAAGGACCATATGGAGCATTGTATTGTAGACGCGGTTGAATTGGGCGATGAAACAGCTATCTTTAAGCTCACCAAGGCTATTGACAGCTTTATCAAATAGATATTTTATCCCTATCTGAAAATGCTTATTGGTGTAAAGATGCAGATGTTCATATGATGTAGTTTTCAGATGGTGTAATTTTCATAGGATGTATTGGTGTAAAAGTGTAAAGATGTAGATATTCAAGTTTGAAACCGGAATCCCGTTTCATTTCGTTTTGTGCCTTTCGATGAAAAGAATGGTCATAATAATGTAAAAAGGGTGTGAATGTGGATTATATGAGCATTACAGAAAAAGATGTGGAACAATTGGCAGCAATGAGCCGCCTCGAACTGACCGCCGAGGATAAAGCGGCCTATGTCCAGTCTTTAAACGCAAGCCTGAACTACCTGGACGGGTTAAAAAAGCTGGATACCGGCCAAATTGAGCCGGCAGGTCAGGTTCTGCCGATTAAGAATGTGTTCAGAGAAGACACAGTGCAGGCAAGTCTCGACAAGGAAATAGTGTTGGCGAATGCGCCAGAGGTAGAAGAAGGGGCTTTCAAAGTACCCCGTATAGTTTAAGGATTTGTGTGCCGTTGCTTGGTGCATAAGCCCAATTGGTGCAGCCCCTATTGCAGTCTTTAAGGTACCCCGTATAGTTTAAGCAGGAGGCAATTCATGCAATTAAATACATTATCCGTTCACCAGCTAAGTGAACTTATGGAAAAGAAAGAGCTCAGTTGCCTGGAATTAACCAGAGCATATCTCAATCGCATCAGTCAAGTTGAAGATACAATCAGAGCTTTTGTGACGGTTACAAAAGAAGAAGCTTTAGAACAGGCCAAGGCGATTGATGAGAAGCGGTCACGGGGGGAAGAACTCTCTCCGCTGGCGGGAATTCCAATGGCCATCAAAGATGATATTTGTACGGAAGGTATAAAAACTACCGGCGCTTCAAAAATCCTCTATAATTACATTCCTCCGTTTGATGCGGCCGTAGTTGAAAGATTAAAGAAGGCCGGCGCAATACTGGTGGGCAAATCAAATATGGATGAGTTTTCTATGGGTTCTTCAACCGAGAACTCGGGTCTTTATAAAACCAGAAATCCATTCGATCAGGACGCGGTGCCCGGCGGCTCGAGCGGCGGTTCGGCTGCGGCAGTTGCGGCCGGGGAAGCTGTTTTTGCTTTAGGGTCAGACACCGGGGGGGGCATCAGGCAGCCGGCCGCATTTTGCGGTGTGATCGGAATGAAGCCTACTTACGGCTATGTTCCCCGAACCGGGTTGATCTCCCATGCCTCATCCCTTGATCAAATCGGACCAATTTCCCGGGATATGACGGATTTGGCTTTAATCTTAAATACTATCTGTGGCCACGACCATCGGGATTCAACCTCAGCCCTGGCAGAGGCACCTGATTTTAAGACAAGCTTGGTGAATGATGTAAAAGGGTTGAGGATTGGGCTGCCTAAAGAATACTTTGGGGCCGGCATAGACCCACAGGTGGCAGCCAAGGTCCGGGAAGCGGTCCAAAAGCTTGAGGAACTGGGAGCGGTCTGTGAAGAAATGTCTATGCCCCATACCGAATATGCCCTGATTGCCCATTACATAATTTCTTGCGCCGAAGCCAGTTCCAACCTGGCCCGCTATGACGGGGTCCGGCATGGTCTAAGGGTAGAAGCGGAAGATGTGCTCGGCATGTTTAATAAGACCCGCAGTCAAGGTTTCGGTGCTGAGGTGAAAAGAAGAATATTGCTGGGAACCTTGAACCTGAGCACCGCTTATTATGATACCTATTACACGGAGGCTCTTAAGGTCCGGACGCTTAATAAACAAGACTTTGATCAGGCTTTTGAAAAATTTGACTGTCTTTTAACCCCGGTAAGCCCCACAACTGCTTTTAAACTGGGAGAAAAAGCAGATGACTCCTTGGCTATGTACCAATCCGGTGCTGCTTGTACCGCACCGGTAAACCTGGCCGGGGTGCCAGCCCTGTCCTTGCCGTTTGGCATGGTCGAGAGAATGCCCGTGGGTTTGCAGCTTATCGGACGCCATTTTGCTGAGAAAACCCTGTTGCGAGTAGGTTACACCCTGGAACAAAACACGGATGGTGCATAGGGATGGTGCATAGGGGACGTTTCGTTTTGTCCCATTTGTTGGTGGTGGGACGCTTGGGACGTTTCGTTTTGTCCCGGGGGTGGGAAACATGCAGGGGAAACACGCAGAAGCAAAGGGACGTTCTTTTTGCTTCCTTAAAACAGAGGCGCTAGGGACAAAACGAAACGTCCCCGATGTAACACTGGTTGGTTGACAGATGATAATTGCTAATATTTGTTTATGGGGGTCAAGATGAATAGATGAGTAGATACGAAACCGTTATTGGCCTAGAGGTTCATGTAGAATTAAAAACAAATACGAAACTGTTTTGCGGCTGTTCCACCGAATTTGGGGTGGAGGCCAATACGCAGGTGTGTCCGGTTTGTCTCGGATTGCCGGGCAGTTCCGGTGTTTTAAATCAAAAGGTGGTAGAACTGGCCACCAAAGCCGGATTGGCTTTAAACTGTGAGATTGGGACCCATACCTGGTTTGACCGAAAAAATTATTTTTATCCTGACTTGCCGAAGGGCTTCCAAGTTTCTCAAGTTTTTCGTCCCATCGCTGCTAAGGGGTATCTGGATATTGATGTGGACGGTCAGCTTAAACGGATTAACATCACGCGGGCGCACATTGAAGAAGATCCCGGCAAGTTGGCCCATTCAGGCAGCTCAATTACGACTTCCCATTCTTCCTTGGTAGACTATAACCGGTCGGGTATGCCCCTTATAGAAATAGTATCGGAGCCGGAACTGCGCTCCGGCGCGGAGGCAAAGGCTTATTTGGAGAAACTAAAAGCCATTCTGGAATACACCGGCGTATCCGATGTAAAGATGGAACAGGGTTCCCTGCGTTGTGACGCCAACGTCTCTGTTCGTCCGGTCGGCACCACGGCCCTCGGCACTAAAACCGAAGTAAAGAATATGAACTCTTTCCGAGCGGTGCAACGGGCGATTGAGTATGAAGCCGAAAGACAAATCTACGCTCTAGAGGAAGGCGAAAGGATTATCCAGGAAACCCGCGGTTGGGATGAAAATAAGGGCATCACGGTATCTATGCGCAGTAAAGAAAACCCCGATTACCGGTGCTTTATGGAACATGAGATTACCCAGATAGAGCTTACGCCTGAATGGATCGAAGCGGTTAAATCCACCCTGCCGGAATTGCCGGACGCCCGCCAAAAACGCCTGATTGAGGAGCAGGGACTGCCGGCTTATGATGCCGGAGTAATTACCAGTTCCCTTGATTTGGCGGAATTCTTTGATGCCGCGGTTACTGAATTCCCCGACGCAAAAACCATCAGCAACTGGATCATGGGCGAGCTTTTACGGCTTTTGAACGCCCGTAATCTAAGTCTCAGTGAGGCAAAGGTTACCCCAGGCAATCTGGCCAAGCTTTTGGGGCTTATTAAAAAGGGTTCGATCAGCAACAAGATGGCCAAAGAGGTCTTCGAACTTATGTTTGAAGAGGGCAAAGATCCGGAGCAGATCGTTAAAGAGAAAGGCCTCACCCAGATATCGGATGAAGGTAAGTTGGCCGAGATCCTGGCCGAAGTCATTTCTAAGAATTCAAAGTCAGTAGGGGATTTTCAAGCGGGCAAGGAACAGGCTCTGGGCTTTTTGGTTGGCCAGGTGATGAAGGCGACCAAGGGTCAGGCTAACCCCGGCGCAGTGAATGCCATGCTTAAAGAAATGCTGTCAAAATAAATAAGAAACTCATACAATAGTCTTAAGATGATATCCCTATTTATTGGATACTGGTTCCTATATTTTACCATATTACAATAACTTCAGGTAACTATGTTAGCTGATCAGGCGCCATAGTCTTTGGTGTTTGGAAAGGGAAGATAGAGAAAAATCAGTATCTAAAATTAATTCCCGTTGTCCCCTCAGGGGACAGCGGGAATTAATTTTAGAGTCACAGTAGATGTAATAATCTTATGTTGGTATCTTAGACAGTCACTCACATCGTGGCCAGTTCAGCAGCTACTCCCTGCTCCAGAAGGTCAAGGCATTCCTGACCGCTTAGTTCTTTCCCCAGGCGATGCAGGAGAACGCCCGCATTCTTTGTCTGCCCAATCAGGATGAAGCCGGTGAGTTTACCGTTTAGAAAAACCAGTTTCCGATATTGATTCTTCTCGGGTTTCGAAAATACCAGGGTGCTGGAAC
>CAYXHK010000192.1:0-4644 GCA_964464665.1 uncultured Syntrophomonadaceae bacterium | reverse complement strand
CGTTCCTAAAGGCTACACAAGGGGACGGTTCTCCTGTGTCCCAGACTGAGACACAGGAGAACCGTCCCCTTGTGTCACCTGTTTTGGCTGGCTTCCATTTCCATTTCCCGCAGCACCGCCGGCAAGTGCTGGATTAAATCACCGGCGATTAAGCCGCGCATCCCTTTTTGCTGCCGCACTTGATCGCCAACCAGCCCGTGCAGGTAAACCCCTAAAGCGGCCGCGTACACTGGCTCCAATCCCTGGGCGGCCAGCCCTGCAATTATGCCGGTTAAAACATCCCCGGTACCGGCCGTCGCCAAACCGGGATTGCCGGTTGGATTTACGCAAACCCGGCCATCCGAAGCGGCGATAATGGTACGATTCCCCTTAAGCACCACGATAGCTCCCCACTCAGCTGCAGCCTTTACCGCCACTTCCAACCGGTTTTGCTGGATTTCCGCGATGGGCACACCCAGTAGCCGGGCCATTTCCCCGGGATGCGGGGTAAGTATTACCGGTCCTGCGGCCGCAGTTAGGCTGGAAACGTCTTCCGCCAAGGCATTCAAGCCGTCGGCATCGATGATTAACGGCTGAGATACCATTTTCAGCAATTTTTGCAGGTACTCCCAGGCCTCGGGATAACGAGAAAGTCCCGGCCCAACCGCTACCGCGGAAATTCTTTCAAACCAAGGCTCTAAAAGTCCCAGTCCCTCCGGCGCCAAAGTCCGGCGCTCAGTCTCGGGCAAGGGTAAACTCATAACCTCTGTAAGCTTATTCTCTAAAATAGAATTTAATGACTGGGGAACTCCGGCGGTAACCAGTCCCGCCCCGATGCGCAGGGCCGCTTCACTGGCCAGGGCTACCGCTCCGGTCATGCCCTCGGACCCGCCGAGAACTAAAGCGTGTCCATAATCGCCTTTGTGTCCCTCGGGGTTACGGTTGACCAACTGTTTTACGCACCATTGCCGGTCCAGGAGGTCCCGGGTCAGCTTCTGCTTATCAATCAGCGTCTGCGGAATCGAGATATCCGCTACTTCCAAATCCCCGGCCAAACTGGCTCCCGGTTCAAGGGCCAAACCTAATTTGGGTAAGGCCAGAGTTACGGTGCAAATAGCCTGAATCGCCGCATCCGTCACTTTTCCCGTATCCGCTTCCAAACCGGAAGGGAGGTCAACGGCAAGCACCGGTTTGCCCCGGCCGTTGACCAACCGGATAACTTGAGCGATAAAGGCCGGCACAGTTCCTTTAAAACCGGTGCCGTAAATGGCGTCCACCACTAGGTCCGCCGTGAGCAGAGCCAGTTTAACCACATTCAAATCCCGGTTATCGAGTATCGATTTAAGGGGTACTCCCATTTGGCGTAAAATTGCGAGATTAACGCCGGCGTCCCCTTTAATTTCTTCAGTTCGGGTAAGGAGGAACACCTTTACGTCGACGCCCGCATTACACAGATGTCGGGCCGCGACCAGTCCATCTCCCCCATTATTGCCTTTGCCCGCTAAAACCAAGACCTTGCGGCCGGTTATCGGCGGTTCCAAGTAACGCAACGCAGTCTCAGCCACCCTGATCCCTGCGTTTTCCATCAGGAGCAGGCTGGGGATCTTATAATCCACAGAGGCTAGTTTGTCAATAACCTGCATCTCTTTATAGGTAACCAGTTTCATCTGTTCACCGCCAAATCTGCAGCCAAGGCTCCCACAGCAACGGCTACCGCAGCCGCGTATTGCTTACTGTGGGTAAGACTGACTTTAATTTCCACAACTCCTAACTCTGCCGCCTTGGCCGCGGCCTTTCCGGCTAAATACACCTGCGGCTGACCTAAATCATTGGAAACCACTTCTATTGAAGACCAACCCAGTTCCCAACCCGAGCCTAAAGTTTTAAATATAGCTTCTTTGGCCGCGAACCTGGCGGCAAAAGACTGTGCTGGCACTGGTTTGTTCCGGCATTGGGTTATTTCCGGTTCCGTAAACAGCCGCCCCTGAAGCCGAGCGGTTCTTTTCAAGGCCCGCTCCAAGCGTTGTACTTCTACGATATCGATGCCAATTCCCTTCAACATGGTGCAATCCCTCTAATAAATCCGTTTCGTCTTTATTAATTTCTCCAAAGAGAAAAAAAAACCTGCTGCTCAGACAGACAGATCGGAGTATTTTCTGCAAAAACCGGTTCCGTCCCGAACTAAATCTCCGTCTGGATATATAACAAATAAAACTCACTGCCGAATTGGGGTGTACCGACCTAAAAAGTTTCTTTCGCCGACCAGAAAAATTTTTGGTCCGGTGTGCCGCGCCTGGAATTACCTGCCACACTAAAATTATTCCCTAAATTCAGCTAAAACATGATAAAAAATCGAATTTAGTGCCTGATTATTCGCAATTCCGCATCACCTTGACGGTTGCATTCGACACTTGATTAGGCCAACATAGAGTTAGCTATTTCCCGCATTGCCATTGGCTTCCAAGCCAGTCTGAAAAAAGGATATTGTACTCTCGGCTTTAATCAGGTAAGATAAGGTTGTTGTATTGTTAATTTGTCCCAAAGACAACTTATTATTCTAAATCAGTGTGGCTTATATCTTTTCAGATAAACTTAAGCAAAGAGAATGACCGGGAGGTGATTCCATAACTGATCAATCGAAATAGATCAATGGCATATTAAACAAAATCGATAAACTGGTCAATAATGAATGACTATATAGATTAACAATGAATGAAATAAATGATGAATGAAAAGTTTTACGATTCACTGCTTTATTTACTGTTTAAAATAAAATACTCCAGACAAAATCTATAAATTTAGGTAACCAATACAGTTTTTATGCTGTCTTTTAAGCGTGTCCGCAGAATTCGAAACCCGAATCTGTCAAATACTATATTCGACTGAGGTAAAAAGCGAACGCCAAAAGCCAATTGAGCTGAATAATAACCGCTTAGTTGAATAAGCTTAAAAGGGAACCGGGACAAGGACTGCTCCGTTGCCACTACTAGGAAAGGGGTCTTGATTTTTGTGGATGGTTTTCTCTTTTATTTCCTGACCGCGTTAGTAACTATAACCGAAGCCATTGTGATCGTTGTTCTCATGTACTATTATTGCGTTTCCATATTTGGCTGGCAGAAGATTGAAGAAGAAAAAGATCTTACTCCAACTAAAAAGTTTGCACTCTTAACTGCCGCCCACAACGAAGAAGCCGTTATCAAATACCATATAGAAAGTTTGAAAAAATTAGATTATCCCAAAGATATGTTCGATATTTATGTTATTGCCGATAATTGCACTGACACGACCGCGGAAATTGCCCGCAGCGAAGGCGTGAAAGTGTTTGAACGCTTTTCTCCCGACCGGGGCAAAGGGTTTGCCGTAGAATGGATGTTAAACGAACTGTTCAAGATGGAAAACAAAAACTACGATGCGGTTTGTTTATTCGATGCGGACAACTTGGTCTCCTCCAACTTCCTCTCCGAAATGGGCGCCAAGTTAAAACAGGGCTTTAAATCGATTCAGGGTTATCTGGACATCAAGAACCCGAACGACTCCTGGGTTACGGCTTGTTACGCCACGGCTTACTGGTCGATGAACCGGATGTGGCAGCTGGCCCGTTATAATTTAGGTTTATCCAACGCTCTGGGGGGAACCGGTCTCTGTTTGGATTATGAGGTGCTTAAAAAATACGGCTGGGGCGCACACTGTCTGACCGAAGACCTGGAATTTACCATGAAATTACTGCAAAACGGCATCAAAACCGCTTGGTGCCACGACGCCAGGGTATATGATGAAAAACCGGTGCATTTTTCCCAGACCTGGAAACAACGCACCCGATGGTTGCAAGGACACTGGGATGTAGCCTTCCGTTATATGCTGCCGCTAATTAAAAAAGGGATCGCCGAAAAAAAATGGTATCCCATCGACGGTGCAATTTACCTGTTTCAACCGATTTTAATCATGACCATGCTGTTTAATATCGCGGTTAGCGGATTTGCAGCCGTGTTCCCTGAGCCCATATACGCTACTCCTTTAGTCAGCATATTGCCTACCTGGTTCTGGATCGTTTTTGGCGTTTTGGGCTACACCTACCCAATGCTGGGACTGTACCTGGAAGGCGCCCCGAAAAAAGCCTATGGTTACTACATCACTTATCCGATTTACGGATTGACTTGGTTCCCGGTAACCCTGGTAGGACTATTCAAACACGGCAACCAAACCGAATGGGCCCATACCCGTCATACCCGGGGAATTTCAATCAACAGCCTGGAATAAAATAAGACGGGCAAAGATAGGTAGAATAATTTAGGTTATTATAAAGACAAGATTATTAAGAAGGTTAAATATAAAAGTTTTCAGGGTTAAAAACAATTTCTGCACAAACAATTTTTACACACAAAATCCCCCTCAGCCGTAAAGCTTAAGGGGGATTTTATATGGGCAGCTTGCAGGTAGATTTTATTCGTTAAGCAAAAAACCGCCTCTAAAGAAAAACAAAACAAAAACTGCAATCACCAGGATCCAGATTAAATTGCTGCTGCCGCCGAAAAATTCAACAATCGCATTGGGATTAACATTATCCTTATCCATTTTCGAAAATCCCTCCCCAAGCTTAAAAGTTTCTTACATGCGCTACATCATATTCAATTAGTTACTGAAAGGTGAACAAAACTAATATACTTT
>CAYXHK010000191.1:0-4647 GCA_964464665.1 uncultured Syntrophomonadaceae bacterium | reverse complement strand
TCTTTGGGGGGTGGGGCCTTATGGTTGACCATTTTGGCTCTGGGTTTGTTGTTTGGCTGCTGCTACTGGTACCGGGAACGCTATACTATTCAAGAAACGCAATATACGCTGTATTTGGCAAATCTGCCTGAAGCCTTGGATGGACTGACGATTTTACATTTAAGTGATTTACACAGCAAACAGTTCGGCCAAAGGCAAGCTAAACTGCTTAGGGTAATTAACCAAGAGCCTTACGACTTGGTGGCGCTTACCGGTGATTTTGTGAATAAGTTTAAGCCGGATTTACAGCCGATGGCGGATTTGCTGAACGGGTTAAAGCCGGCGGTTCCGGTTTTTTTTGTCCCGGGGAACCATGAGTGGAAGACTGGGTTTAATGCGCGGAATTTACTGGTTAATGCCGGAGTGCGGATTTTAGCCAACCAAGCGGAGCCCTTTGGCCTCAAGGGTCAGCAGATTTGGATTGTGGGTGTTGATGATCCCCATTTCCACAAAGACCGGTTAAATCAGGCCTTAGCCTCAGCTGACGAATCAGCGCCAAAGATCCTGTTAACCCATTCTCCCAATACTTATCCCGAGGCAGTAAAAAATAAGCTAGACTTGGTTTTAGCGGGTCATACCCACGGGGGGCAGGTGCGGCTTCCTTTTATCGGCGCCGCTGTCGCTCCTGGTCAAGGGCTTTTCCCGAAATGGGACTATGGAATCTATCAGCAGGACTTGACCACCATGATAATCAGCTGCGGTTTAGGGGAGAGTGACCTGCCCTTAAGGTTTAACATCAAGCCGGAGGTCGTCCGAATCACCCTTCGTTCAAATACTGCTTCAGGGGACTGACCGATTTTTTTCAGAATGCGGCTTGACAGACCAAACCTTTTGATGGTATCGTTAACCAAAATCTAATCCATGGTTAACGAACTTGAGTTAACGCGATAATATGGTGGGGGGTAAGACTCAATGGACGAAAACGATGGGATTCCACAAGTTGAGAGCGGTGTAGTTTTGGCTAAAGATCGCCATAGTTTCCAAATCAGAGATATTGTTCGGGTTGGTTTATTTACAGCCTTGACTTGTATCGTATCGTTGATTCTAAAATGGGGGGGCGACATCTTAGTCCCCTTTAGTTTATTGCCACTGATGGCTCTTTTGGCCGGGGTATTCTTAGGAGGCCGGCTGGGCGCTTGGAGTATGTTGGTGTACGCTCTGATGGGTTTAATCGGAATTCCGGTTTTTGCCAAACCCCCGTTTGGTGGCCCGATTTACCTGCTGCAGCCTACGTTCGGTTTTATTCTGGGCTATATTGCCGCGGCTTACGTGACCGGAAAGCTGGTGGAGAAGGCGCCGGAGCCGGGTCTGTTTCGGTTGGGCACAGCTATGTTGGCGGGTTTAAGCGTTCTATATTTGGTGGGGCTTCCCTATTTGTGGGTCATCGTAAATTTCTTTCTGGGCAACTCGATGACGGCAGCGACGGTGCTGAAAGTAGCCTTTTTACCTTTCATTGGACTCGATTTAATTAAAATGGGGCTGGGGGCAGTGCTGGCCAACCTGGTAACCAAACGGGTCGGTTCCCTCATTCGCCGGCCGGCAGTATAGGCAGTATAGATGGTACTGGCAAAGCATGCACATAGTTATGTTGATACAGTCCTCCTTTTCAATCATACCATGATTTTATGACTGGGCATTGTTGTCAACAGTCCGACGGGAATTTCTTTGAGAAATCAGAGCTAGGGCGGGAATTGCTCCGCGGAGCAGTTCGTGGTGCCATGACCGTCATTTCCTAAAAATCAGAAATTAAAATCAACGGGGGCAGTCAGAAAATATTTCGGCCGGATGGTTTTTTTGAAAAACGCTTGGGTTGTCGCCAAAAGGTCTGGCCGGGTCTGCCTAAAGTTAATCCCAAGTTAAGCTTGGGCTTTTTATTTGGGACCCGGTTTATTTTGCCGGGTGGTTTATTTACAATCGTCTGGCAATCAGGGTAAAATAATGAGACAAGTCTGTCTATACGCGCCGGTGAAAGGGGAGTTATGCTTGATCCTGGTTTTTGATGTAGGCAATACGAATGTGGTGTTAGGGGTTTATGAGGGAGAAAAGTTGGTTACCCACTGGCGGGTATCAACGGATCGCCAAAAAACTTCCGATGAATACGGCATGACGTTCCGCAGTCTTTTTGAATACCACCGTCTGGATATGTGCAAAATCAAGGCCGTTATTATTTCCTCTGTGGTTCCGCCCCTAAATCCGGTACTCGAGGAAACCTCTCGGCAATATTTTGGTGTCCAACCGCTTGAGGTGGGTCCGGGGGTTAAGACCGGGATTGCGCTTAAGTATGAAAACCCCCGTGAAGTCGGCGCCGACCGGGTCGTGAATGCAGTGGCCGCATTTGAAAAATATGGGGGACCGGTAATTGTCGTAGACTTTGGTACGGCTACGACTTTTTGTGCCATCTCCAAACAGGGGGAATACTTGGGCGGTGCGATTGCGCCGGGGATCAGTATTTCCACGGAGGCTTTATTTCAGCGAGCAGCCAAGCTCCCCCGAATTGAACTGATAAAGCCCAAATCAGTAATTGGCCGCAATACCGTTGTCAGCATGCAGTCAGGCGTAGTCTACGGGTTTATCGGTCAAGTAGACGGCATTGTGGAACGGATGAAGGCGGAATTGGGCACCGACAGCAAGGTGGTGGTGACCGGCGGTTTAGCCGATTTAATCGCCGCGGATTCCAAGACCATTGATGTAGTAGACCATTTTCTCACTTTGGAAGGGCTGCGTCTGATTTACGAGAAAAATAAGTAACTGGGAGGCACAGGAATCTGATTCCATTACGAATAGGCACCCTGCAGCTGGCTAATCCGGTCTTGGCCGCCCCGATGGCCGGATTTACGGACAAGGTTTATCGGATTTTAGCTAAGGAATTTGGCTGCGGCTTAACTTTTACCGAAATGATCAGCGCGCAGGCGCTGACCTATAAATGCGTCAAGACTAAGGAACTGTTAGACCTAACCGGCGATGTTTTACCGGTCGCGGTGCAACTGTTTGGCTCGGATCCGCAGATTATGGGGGAAGCAGCTAAAATAGCCGAGGCGGAAGGGGCTTCGCTTATTGATCTGAATCTGGGCTGTCCAACCCCTAAGATTGTAGGCAATGGTGAAGGGTCGGCTTTAATGCGCGACCCTTTAAAATCAGCTCGGATTTTTGAAGCAGTGGTTAACGCCGTATCTATTCCGGTTTCGGTTAAAATACGGAAGGGCTGGGATGATAATCAGGTAAATGCAGTAGAAATCGCCCGGCTGGCCGAAGCAGCCGGCATTGCGGCAATAATCATTCATGGTCGGACGCGGATGCAGTTTTACAGCGGAGAGGCGGATTGGCAAATCATCCGGGAAGTTCAAGAAGATATAAAACTACCGGTCATTGGCAACGGGGATATTCGGGAACCGGAAGATGCTTTGCGGATGCAGGCAACTACCGGCTGCGCTGGGGTGATGATCGGCCGGGGAGCCATAGGGAATCCCTGGATTTTTGGCAGTACCGCCGCTCTTTTGGCGGAAGGAAAAACCTTGCCGCTGCCGGATTTGTCAGAAAGGATTGCCTTGGCCAAGCGGCACCTGCAAATGGAGGTTGCTTTAAGAGGCGAGTATTCGGCAATTCGGGAAATGCGCAAGCACTTGGTGTGGTACGTTAAAGGCTATCGCGGGGTGGCCCGGGTTCGGGAACGGATTAATCGCGCGGAATCGCTTGAGCAGATGGAAACAATTTTGGAGGAATTTTTAGCTGCCTATCCCGTCGGCCTCTGACCAAAACCAATTTAGACCACTGAAGTTAATTACGAATGTTTAAATTAAATTATGCATATTGATCCAGCGGCTTTTAAGAACAATGGTCAGATGGTCAGATAAACTAAGGGCTGTCGAATTTCGACGGCCCTTGTCTTGTGTTTGCCAGAATGATTTGCTAAGATTTTTGTAATCTTCCAATGCTGGAAGTTTAGGGGTTATAATAAAAAGCAAAGACTATTAAGGCAAGAACAGCTGATAAATGGTCAATTAACGACCAATTAACCTGGTCGATCCGGTGTTAGCGCAATAAATTCTATATTAATTAACCTGGACTAAACGGATTACCCCGGGTTACCCGAGCCGAGTGCCGGCTAACCGGATAGCGTGTAATTGACGGAAAGGGCGAGCATGTGGAACCTTTGATCAGGATCGGGGACAAATTAATCAAGCGCCAAAAGATCAACAGCGCCATCGATCGCATCTTGGAATTAAGGGCTACCGGTCTTTCCCAGCGCGAGGTGGCCAAACGGCTGGGTTTAGAACGCACTTTCATCTCGCGGGTCGAGGGACTGGGGGAGATCCGGCAAGGCCAGCGTATTGCCCTGATTGGTTTTCCGGTTTTAAATATACCGGAGTTAAACTTGATCGCCGAGGAAATGGGCGTGGAATTTACTTATCTGTTGACGGATCAGGAACGTTGGAGTCTGGTCTTGGAGAAGCAAGGGCTGGATTTTTTAAATTTCCTGATGAATTTAATCATGCAATTGCGCACTTATGATGTGGTTGTGGTCATCGGCTCAAATTTGCGGATCAGTATGGCTAAGACCCTCTTAGATAAGGAGGTAGTCCCACTTTATCTTGGTGAATCACCGATTGA
>CAYXHK010000190.1:0-4671 GCA_964464665.1 uncultured Syntrophomonadaceae bacterium | reverse complement strand
GGCCACCTATACCGGGGTGTTTGACCGGATTCGGGAGCTGTTTTCCCAAACTACGGAAGCCAAAATGCATGGCTACAAGCCGGGACGGTTCAGCTTTAACGTTAAGGGTGGACGCTGCGAGGCCTGTAAGGGCGACGGGATCATAAAAATAGAGATGCACTTCTTGCCGGACGTCTACGTGCCCTGCGAGGTATGCAACAGCAAGCGCTTTAACCGGGAAACCCTGGAGATTCGTTATAAGGGGAAAAACATTGCCGATGTTTTGAATATGACCGTGGACGAAGCGGTGGAGTTTTTCCAGAACCTGCCCGCCATCCATAAAAAGCTGCTGACCCTGCAGGAGGTGGGACTCGGTTATATTCGCTTAGGGCAGCCGGCCACCACCTTATCGGGGGGCGAGGCGCAGCGGGTCAAACTGGCCACGGAACTCAGCCGGCGCAGTACCGGAAAGACGATTTACCTGTTGGATGAGCCGACCACCGGGCTGCATAAGGCGGATGTGCATAAGCTGTTGAGCGTTTTGCATAAGCTGGTGGAAGCCGGCGATACGGTGATCGTGATTGAGCATAATCTAGACGTGATCAAAACCGCGGATTACTTGATTGATCTGGGGCCGGAGGGCGGCAACCGGGGCGGGGAAGTGGTTGCCGTCGGTACGCCCGAAGAAGTGGCCGCGGTGCCGCAGTCTTATACCGGCCAGTACTTGAAAACCGTATTGGAAGGGGAACGCACCCCGCGGGCAGACTTGATTTAGCGGATTTAATTTAACAGACTTTATCTGATAGACTGAATTTAGCAGACTTATTGAGCGGACTGAATTCAGCAGATTTATTCTAATAATATAATTAGAGATCATAGACTGGCAACTTAATAATAGTTAGACAGGATCATAAAGGCCAGACCAGATGGGTCAGACCTAATGCTGCGGCCTTGTTGTTCCGACTATATTCTATTATTAATTTTAGAACCAGTTTTATAATCGTTAAACAGGATCATTTAAAAGGCATCTTAAAAGATTATTAAAAAGGTATCTTAAACGAGATATCATTTAATAGGCATCTTAAATGGTAACTTAAAAAGGTATGCCAAACCGTTCCATATACCAGTCGTCGTTATAGACGCGGCTGGCCAGGAAGTGGTTGCGCCGTTCTCCGCTGCGTCCGGCCTGCACCTGTTGGATCAACTCTTGCGAGTGCCGGTTGTCGCCAATCAGTTTGACTACTTTTTGAATGCGGGCGTAGTTAAAATGCGTGTAAGCCAGCCGCAGCAGGTTATAATTGACGTGCTCGTTACGCACCGGGTAGGGGAACTGCTGGCGAAAAACATGGAGGATGGTGACTTCGGGATTTACGCCCAAGGTATAGCCTTGGAGCCAAAGATTCAGCGAGATTTCCTGGTCTTCGTATCCCCAGACCCGAAAACCGCTGTCAAAGCCCTGCACTTGTTGAAATACCGAGGCGCGCACGGCCATACAGCCCCCCGGCAAAATCGGAACCGGGGACAGTTCGGTCGGTCGGGTGAGCCACTGCACTTGCAGCTTTTCGTTCCAGGTCTGGCCGTAACCCACCTGGCCAGTCGCATCGTGGGGCGCGATGCCGGGAGTGACGCCGTCCAACGCGCCGTCGCGCAGGGGAGCGCTGATCCGGTCAACCCAGTAAGGGGGAACGATCAGGTGTCCGTCACAAAAAAGCAGGATATCCCCCAAGGCAAGTTCGGCGCCCAAATTTTTGGCCCGGGCCAGCCCCAGGCCGGTGGTGCGGTGCAGCGTGAGCTGACCGGCCGCGGCGTAAGGTTTGAGCGGTTCGCAGCAGCCGTCATCGGAGTGATCATCAATAACGATAATCTCATACGGCGTTTCGTTGGGAGACTGCAGGATGCTATTTACGGTATTTAGGATGTAGGCTCCCTCATTTTTAACCGGAATGACGATTGATATCATTGGCTTCAGGCTCCTTTATCCAGAAGGTTTTTACTAAAATCAAAATCAGAGGTTTATTTTTTATAGGTATGCAAATCTACGCGGCATAATTACCTGCAACGGGGAAACGCGGAGACCCAGAGTCGGAACTAAAAGCAAAGACGTAAACTAAGGCCCAAGGCAAGCCTTAACCTAGTAAGCAGTCATTTAAAACCTAGAAGTAAAACAGAGTCCAAAGCATCAAAGCTGAGAGACCGAAAAAGCAATAATATTACATCAGAGAACTAACACCAAGACCCCAGCGGAAGGAGGCAGGAAGATGACCCCGGAAATTAAAGAAAAACTAAAAAACCTGCCGGCCTCCCCTGGGGTTTATTTGATGAAGGACTCCCGCTCGGGCATTATCTACGTGGGCAAAGCCCGTTCCCTGCGGCAACGGGTGCGGTCTTACTTTCAGGCGGCGCGGCACCTGGATCCCAAGACTCAAGCCTTGGTGGAGCAAATTGTGGATCTGGACTTTATCGTGACCGATTCGGAAGTAGAGGCCCTGATTCTGGAATGCAATCTGATCAAGTACTATCGCCCAAAGTACAACATCAGCTTAAAAGACGACAAGCACTACCCCTACCTGAAGGTTACGCTGGAAGAAGAGTTTCCGCGGGTGGTGGTGGTGCGGTCGATTAAAAAGGATAAAGGCCGGTATTTTGGCCCTTATACTGACGTGGGGGCGATGCGGGAAACGATGCGGCTGATGGAAGGGATTTTTGCTCTGCGCAGCTGCAAGCAGAAGGTTTTGACGCAGCGGAGCCGGCCTTGTCTGAATTACCATATCCAGCGGTGCCTAGCGCCCTGCAGCGGACAGGTGGCGGCCGAAGCGTACCGGGAAATTGTACAGCAGGCGATCATGTTTTTGGAGGGCCGGATTGAACCGTTGGTGCGCGACTTGACCCGCCAGATGGAAGCGGCGGCCGCAGATTTACACTTTGAACAGGCGGCGCGGCTGCGGGATCAGATCTTGGCGCTGCAGGCCGTGACTGAGAAACAGAAGATTATTTCCGTAGGGATGGAAGACCAGGATGTGCTGGGAATTGCCCTAGGCGTGCGGGAAGCCGCCGGACAGGTTTTCTTTGTGCGGGGCGGGAAAATGGTCGGTCGGGAAACCTTCTGGCTGCGCAATACGGATGGGCTGCCGCTCGATCGGGTGCTGCTGGAGTTTATCAAGCAGTATTACGCCGCAGTGGAAGCGGTGCCGGCCACGGTTTTGCTGCCGGTGCCGCTGCCAGCGGATGAGAGCCAGTTGATTGAGCAGTGGCTGACTGGGAAGCGGTCCGGCCCGAAGGTGCGCCTTAAGGTGCCGCAGCGAGGCGGCAAGCTGAAACTGATCGAGTTGGCGGCCAAGAATACCGCGCTAACCCTGGAGGAACAGGACCGGCTGGCGGAAAATCGGCGGCAGGGGATCCTGGTCGCCTTAAACGGATTGCAGCAAAAATTGAACTTGCCGGCTTTGCCCAGTCGGATTGAAGGCTACGATATATCGAATACTCAGGGCGAAGCGTCAGTTGGGTCGATGGTGGTAATCGAGGACGGGGAACCCTGTAAAGCCGCGTATCGGCGTTTTCAGATCAAAACCGTAGTCGGGCCGAACGATTATGCCTCCCTGCAGGAGGTGCTGCGCCGGCGTTTTCAGCGGGGCTTGGCGGAGAGCCAGTCGCTTGCGGCCGGGGAAATCGGGGAGGAACAGGCGCCTTTTGCCCGCTTCCCCGATCTGCTGATCGTAGACGGCGGCAAGGGCCAGCTCAGCGCGGCCCGGGAGATTATGCGGGATTTAGGCGTGGAGTCGATTCCTACTTTTGGCTTGGCCAAGGAACACGAATATTTATTTGCCGAAGCGCAGACCGACCCGATCATTTTGCCGCCGGATTCCCCGGAGCTGCATCTTTTGCAGCGGCTGCGGGATGAGGCGCACCGTTTTGCGTTAACTTACCATCGTAAAAAGCGGGATAAGGCCTCCTTAAGTTCCGTCTTAAACGAGATCCCGGGGATCGGTCCGAAACGCCGCAAGGCGTTGTTAAAACATTTTGGCTCGGTAAAAGGGATCCGGGAAGCGGAGCTTGCGGATTTGCTGGCGGTGCCGGGCTTAAATAGCAGTTCGGCGCAGGCAGTCTGGGATTTTTTTGCCGGGCAGCGTTTGGCGGTAAAGGAACAACCTGCCAAGGAACCAGTTGCCACAGTTAAGGAACGGACTGTGAAGGAAGCAGCTGCCGGGGTAAAGGAACCAGCTGTCACGGAACCGGTTGCCGCGGTAAGGGAATCGGCTACCGAAGTAAAGGAACGGACTGCGAAGGAGCAGCCTGCCAAGGAAGCAGGAAATACCGGCCCAATTGACGAAACGTAATGATTTAGACGGCGAAAATTGGACAGTTTATATATAAGGATAAAGAAACCGAATCAAAACAAAGGAACCAACTTTAATAAATAAACTAAACTAGAAATAACCAGAAACCAAATCAGAAGCAGGCAATCGGTCTAATCAGAATAGGCAGGACACCAAATAAAAAAGAGAAAGCTTGAAACAAAAAAGCAGATGAGCAAAAAAACAGTCAAGATGCCAAACAAAATAAAATCGTCTGTAAAACAATAAATTCAATTCGAGAGGTTAGAGTAATGAACGCGCAGCAGTTAAAGCAGCACACATACCGCCTGGTGGCTATCGACCTTGACATGACCTTCGACGGAAAACGTAACGTACTCAT
>CAYXHK010000189.1:0-4683 GCA_964464665.1 uncultured Syntrophomonadaceae bacterium | reverse complement strand
TGATCGACATAGCTCCTAGCATGTTAAATAATATTCGCGATATGTTTACGCATCGTCGGGAAGTAACCAAGATAACGGAAATTGATGAATAGCGAATAGCGATTAGCCAATACTAGCGAAAAGCTAAATAAACTTGATTACTTAATAAACTTGATTAATGGAAGCAAGGGAACAGTCGCCTTGCTTCCTTGCTTCTCTTATAGTTTTTGTGCTTTATGCAAAAAGAACGTCCACTTGCTTCCAACGTAGCGTAAGTGGGGGTAGTTCACTCGTATATATAATGTCTATACCAGAGCGATATACAAGGACTACTTTAACCCTAAAATTAATTCCCACTGTCCACTCAGTGGACAGCAGGAATTAATTTTAGATACTCTATCTTTTTTTAGAAGCAGGAAAAGAATAAATTCGGCTGATAGATTATATACATATGCATTTTATCTTGTGCGGTTTTAAAAACACAATTATGTTTTTCATCTTTCAGATCTTAATCTACATATTGAGTGAGTGTTTGGGAAATTAATTTTGTCGGTTCTAACCTTTTTAGGGGATTCATAGCATTCAGTAGAGGAACTGGAAGAAAAGGCACTGGCAGGTAAGACGGTGGCTGGGATACCAATGTTGGAAAAACAATGACTGGGATATCAGCATTGGGAAGCCAGGGCAGGGGAGGCGATTGATCTGCTGAATGCGGTATGGTTAGGACTGTTGTTGCTGGGGATCATAGCCGCAGCCGTTAACGGCCGGATTGAAGTAGTGACCGAGGCGGCTTTGAGCGCGGCGCAGAACGGGGTAACAATCTGTATAGAGTTGATTGGGATCATGACCATGTGGCTGGGTTTGCTTAAAGTGGCCGAAAAGGCGGGCTTGGTGCAACTGTTGGCGCGGATTGTGCGTCCGCTGACCAGATTGCTCTTTCCCAGCATTCCTCCCGGGCACCCGGCCATGGGGGCGATTATTATGAATATCAGCGCGAATGTCCTGGGTTTAGGCAATGCCGCGACTCCTTTCGGGCTGAAAGCGATGCAGGAAATGCAGAAATTGAACCAAAACTCCGATACGGCTTCGGATGCCATGTGTACTTTTTTGGCGATCAATACTTCCTGTATAACCTTAATCCCGGCCACCATCATCGGGGTCCGGGCTGCGGCGCATTCGGCTAATCCAACGGAAATTGTGGGGCCGACGATCCTGGCTACCGCCTGTGCCATGGTGGTGGCGATAACCGCGGATATTTTGCTGCGCCGCTTATACTATCTGCGTCGGCGTCGGTAGTTTAATTTAGTATTTATTTATCGGTAGCTTTATTTAGGATTCATTTAATAGGTAGTTTTACTTAGCTTAATCTAATTTCAGCTTATATAGCTACTTAGCTTTAGTTTAATTTAACCGGGGGTGTGGGGTTGTTGATTGAAGTATTAGCCGTAGTCTCCCGGTGGGCAATCCCGACATTATTGTTTGTCATTCCGCTGGTTGGCATGATTAGGGGGCTGCCGGTTTATCAGACTTTTGTGGAGGGGGCTGAGGAGGGCTTCAGCACGGCAGTGCGGATTATCCCTTACCTGGTAGCCATGCTGATTTCGATCGGCGTGTTCCGGGCCTCCGGAGCGATGGATATCTTGGCGCAGCTTTTGCAGCCGGTGATGAATTTGCTGCAGCTGCCGGCCGATATCCTGCCCCTAGCCATCATGCGTCCCTTATCGGGCAGCGCGGCACTGGGACTGGCCGCGGAACTGATCCAGACTTACGGGCCGGATTCTTTCATCGGCCGCTTGGCTTCCACGATGCAGGGAACGACGGATACTACTTTTTTTGTCTTAACCATTTATTTCGGCGGAGTCGGGATCCGCAAGTACCGTCATGCTTTGACCGCGGGGCTGCTGGCTGATTTAACCACCCTGGTGGCATCTGTCATTATCTGCCGCCAGCTGTTCGGGTAGCCAAAACCTTCCAGTTTGCGTTATACTATATACGACAGCGAAAAAGTGATAATATCTTTGGCTCCGTTTAGATAAACTGTAAAGGGAAGGGACTTTTAAAAAGGGGAACCCCCGTAGCCGCAAAGGGGAATTTCAGCTAATATAAAGGGAGAACTCCCGCATCCGAAAGCTTAACCTTGCGGGAGCGGCTTTTGAATATCCAAACATCAAAATTAAGACATCAGGGTAACGCACCAAAGTTAAGGTGTCAAGGTTAAGACATCAGGATTCAGGCGTGAAGGCACCAAGGTAAAGGCATTAAGGCATCAGGTATTTTAGGAAGGGGGGCCAATTATACCATTTCTATGGAACGTTTACAAAAAGTATTGGCCAAGGCCGGGATTGCTTCCCGGCGACGCAGTGACGAAATTATTGCGGCGGGTCGAGTCAAGGTTAACGGAGCCGTAGTTACGGAAATGGGAACCAAAGTAGATTGGACGCAGGATTTAATCGAGGTGGACGGGAAAAAACTGACCCAGATGGAGCAGCCGGTCTATCTGATAATCAATAAACCCAGAGGGTGTGTGACCACAGTGCGGGACCCGCAGCACCGGAAAAAAATCGTAGATCTGGTTAAAGACTTGCCGCAGCGGGTATTCCCCGTGGGCCGGCTTGACTTTGACACTGCGGGACTGCTGATCATGACTAATGACGGAGAATTGGCGCAGGCCATAGCCCATCCCCGCTTCGGCGTGGAAAAGACTTATGTAGCCAAAGTATTTGGGACTCCTTTACCGCAGAAAATCAAAACCCTGAGAATGGGGGTAATGCTGGAAGACGGTTTGACGGCGCCGGCCCAGGTGCGGCTGCTCAACCGCAGCGAGGGGAACGCCCTCTTAGAAATAAAGATCCGCGAGGGGCGCAATCGCCAGGTGCGGAGGATGTGCCAGGCCATTGGCCACCCGGTGATGGAGCTTACGCGGACCCAGATCGGGTTTTTAGAATTAGGCCATCTACCGCCCGGTTCCTACCGACATTTGACTGAGACGGAAGTAGATAAACTGAAGAAACAGGTTAAATCTAAAACTTACAGCCACCCGGAAGCCCGCGAGGCCCGTGAACCATCCGTAAACCGCAGCCGGGTAAAGGCGGTTAAAAGCCGTTAAAGCTGACTATAAAGCAGACCGGATTTTAAACCGGTCTGCTTTTGTTGATTCAAATTCTTCCTTATTCATTTTTATTAAAGAGAACGTCCCTATTTCATTGGAGTCAGGGCCGCTGGGATTTAGAAAATCTAAGGTTTCCGAGCGGATAAATTAGCAGGAAAATGACGGTTACTGGCGAATAATTTGTCTATAGCGGTTAATTATGGGCAGAGAGCAAGAGGGTAAAGGCCGTAAAGGCAAGAGTTAAAGCCATAAGGTTGAATTTTCGCTTATTCCATAAGCGTTATTGAGTGATAGAAGAGGGGGGTTTGGTTTTGGTAATGGCCAAGATCGGGGACGAGGTGGTAAACCAACCCCTGCGGCTAGTGGTACGCTTCGATTATCGGGGGGCTAACCGGCCGAAGGGACTTTTTTTTGGCAGCAAGAATGTGGAACTAATCGCTGAAGAGACGCGCGATAATCAAGCGGCCCTGCTCCGCAACGTCCCGGTCCAGGGAGTTCATATCGAAAACATTGATACAACCAGTGAAATCTATACCATTTTTGATGAAGAGGCCGGGATTCAAGTGGCTTATGCGCCGGCGCTGGTGACCATTCGGGCGGATATGCTGGAGGATGTGGTTCGCTTTATCCTGCGCGAGGAGTTCCGCAAATTAGAATTACTGGAACCCGATCAGGTTATTTTTAACAAATATGACCTGGAACGCTTTTTGTTCAAGGTTAATGACCAGCTCCAATCCTGGCAGACAGCTTTGGAACGCCGAAACAGCCAGCGCTAGAGTAATAAGCAAAAACCTAGTGGTATTAAACTTGTTATATGCACTCCTATCCTTTTGAACCACTTCTCGCAGAGATTAGAGTGAAAGAGATTAAGAGTGAATGTAAATAGCGGTCAGCTAAAGGCACGTTTCAACAGGGGAAACTTATTGAACCATAGGGAAACTTATTGAATCATAGGGAAATTTATTGAACCATACGCCAAACCGATACGGAAGTCAACAAATGAGGCACTTCAATTTGAAGTGCCTCATTTGCGTCTGAATATATTTGCTTAATTCTTTTCTATTTCTTCAGCAAATTATACGGTGCCTGCGCCATTTCCGCTCAATTAATACTCCTCATGCGGTTTGACATTAATCCCCACCTGATTTCCCAAGCTAATTGCAACGGTTATAGTTATCTCCCAGCCATCCTTGACGCCGCGAACAGAGTAGGATTTTCCGTCATCCTGTTTGTATGTGAAAAAGTCCTCCGAACCTTTCAGGAAATCAACGTACAAATAATACAGGGCTTCTAAGGTTTGTTGTGACTTGTAGCCAATGAGAACCTGGTCATCGCTGCTCGGATATATCCCGCCGAGGTCGCTAAAATCTGCATCAGCGGCAATGGGGATGTCGTCTGGATACCCGTCCGGCAACTGCGCTATTATATCTGCGGGTAAGTGGCCGCCACTGTTCGCCGCCGTTCCCGATGCATTGGCGGCGGGATTGGGGCTGGTTGCTTTACTCGCATTGGCGTCGGGTTTGGAATTGTTCGCACTGGATGCTTTAATTTCCGGCGCTTTATCATGGGTTCTGACCGATAAAGCTATGGCCTGT
>CAYXHK010000188.1:496-4705 GCA_964464665.1 uncultured Syntrophomonadaceae bacterium | reverse complement strand
GGCGAATGTCGGGGCTTTGACTCCCCCGGAGCTGGCCATAAAAGCCGTGGAAATGATCCGTGCGGACGCGCTGCAGGTGCATTTAAACGTGACGCAGGAATTAGCCATGGTTGAAGGCGACCGGGAGTTTCGGGGAATTTCGGCCAACTTGAAACAGTTGGCCGAACAATCGCCGGTACCGGTAATGGTTAAGGAGGTGGGCTTCGGCCTGTCCCGGGAAACTACAGCCCGGCTGGCGGAAACCGGTATCCAGTGGGTGGACTTGGGCGGGCAGGGCGGAACCAATTTCATTGCCATCGAAAGCCAGCGCGGGACTCCCTTGTTTAGTCCCAGCCTGGAGGCTTGGGGCATCCCCACGGCCGTCAGTCTGCTGGAAACCGCTGATTTAAAGCTCACGCTCGGGATCGTGGCGACCGGGGGAATTCGCAACGCCTTGGATGCGGCTAAGGTCCTGGCGGTCGGGGCGGACCTGGCCGGGATGGCCGGACCGGTGCTGCGGATTTTAGTTCAGGAGTCAACTGAGGCTGTACAGCTTTTCTTTCAGCAATTCCTCTATGAACTCCGCTGTATTTATTTAATGATGGGTGCACGTAATCGCTTGGAACTGCGCCAAAAACCGGTGGTAATTCTAGGTAAGACCCGGGAGTGGCTGGCCGAGCGAGGCATCGACACGACTTATTACGCCCAACGGAAGCAAGGGGACGGTTCGCCGGTTCGCCTGCTTCCTAATTCTTAATAGAAGCGCGAAGTTGAGAAGCATGGGGAGGAGCAAAGGGACGGTTCATAAGCAGCCAATGAAAGCAAAAAGAACGTTCCCCCTGCTTCCGCCCTTGCTTTCAAAAGGAGAAAGCCATGAAGTACACTGAAGCCAGCCAAGGCCGAATTTTTATTTTGCGGATGGAACACGGAGATATGATACCCGACCTGATTGAGGAATTTGCCCGGGAACAGCAGATTAAAGCCGCGCTGGTCTTTTGGCTGGGCGGAGCGGACACCGGCAGCCAGGTGGTGGTGGGGCCGGAAGATGGAACCGCCCCTAAACCAATCCCCATGGTCACCCGTCTGCTTGGAACCAGTGAGGCGCTGGGTCTGGGAACCCTGTTCTGCGATGAGGAGGGGCTCCCCAAATTGCACCTGCACGCCTCCTTTGGCCGCAGCCGGGAAGTGATCACCGGCTGTACCCGGGAAGGGGTGGCCGTCTGGCAGATTGGGGAAGTGATTATCCAGGAGCTTAGAGATGCTGCTGCGCTGCGTAAAATCGATCCCCAGACCGGCTTTGAGTTGTTGGAAATTGCCGTGACTCCAACTCCAGGAACCGTAAAATCATGATACTAGGGAATAATTGAGGGGAGGTCGAGATTAATTTTGCGTACCACACCCCTAACTTATATCGCCGAGCTGTCCGACCAGAACACCTTTCTGCGGGACCTGCTGGCGGCAAAGTTTTCGTTGTCCCATTCCCTGACCGTGAAATTAAAACAGCAGCATAAAATCAAAGTCAACGGCCTGGTCACTCGGACCAACTATCTGGTGCAGCAGGGGGACCGGGTCACGATCAATCTGGCGCTTGAGGAAGAAAACGAAATCATGCCGGAGGCTTTACCGTTAGACATAATCTACGAAGACGCTGACTTACTGGTCGTGAATAAATCAGCCGGGATGGCTGTTCACCCGGCGAAACGGAATGGCCGTGGCAGCTTGGCCAATGCCGTCACGTATTACTGGCAGCAGGCTGGGCAGCGGACGCGCTTTAGACCGATTAACCGTCTGGATAAAGACACCTCTGGACTGATCGTGATCGGAAACAGCCAGTTTGCCCACCAGGCGTTGTTTCAGCAGCTAAGGGAACACCGGTTTAAGCGGTACTACTTGGCTCTAGTCGAAGGGGTTTTGCCCGAGGATGCGGGCCGGATTGACCAACCGATCGCGTTGGAGAGGGAGGGGGGCCGGAAACGGATTATCCGGCCGGACGGTCAAAAAGCGGTTACCCATTATCAGGTGTTGGCGCGATCCGCCAACTGTACCTGGCTTTTTCTGTGCTTAGAAACCGGGCGCACCCACCAAATCAGGGTGCACCTAAGTTCCTTGGGCCACCCGATTTGCGGGGATGTTTTGTATGGCCGTGAGTCCCCCTGGATGAGCCGGCAAGCCTTACACGCAAGTATTCTGTGTTTTGTGCATCCCCGGACAAAGGCAGAGGTAACGCTGTACGCACCTCTGCCCGCTGATTTCCAAAACGCGCTTCACCAGTCAGGCTTCTTTCACTGAAGCAAGGAGACGGTTATTTTGCTTCCCCCTGCGGTTCCGGCCTTGAACCGTTCAACCGCCCACTTGTTTCCTTGCTTATTCCAGTCTAACCTTCCCTTGCTTCCTTGCTTCTAATAGCTTAACGGCTCCTTGTTTCCTTCCTATTCAGGGATATAATAAACCGCTCCTATTATTGCCCGTTCTAATATCGTTTTTAGCTGTTCAACGTCATTTTCGGGGCTGACCCGGACCGAGAGGTCGATCCAGACCTGCTCCTTAAACGGCAGCATGGCGTGTACCTCCTGCCATTCTTCCCCGGTTCCCGCAGCTGCCGGCGCGGAACGGGCCAGTACCAGCAGGTGACCTTCCCCATAGGTGACCGCCATCTTTTGGTCACTCAGGGTCAGGCTGTGGTTAGGGTGATAATATCCGCCCAGTTGCTCAATGGAGCCGATGGTATTGCCCTGACTGTTTTTTAGGCTAAGATCCAGGTTGTTCTTTTCTATCCGCCAGTCAGAGGGCAGGGGTAGGAAAACATTAACGTTGGGCAGACCAACAAATACATTTTCATAAGATCCGGTAATAATCCCATAACCGCTGGACTGGGGCATCTCCGTTATGAACCAGCCTTCCTTGCCGTCAAGATCAAACTTTTCCACAACCATCTTTTCGGTTGCGATCGGGGTAAACGGATCAGAAGTCAGTTCGGGAAAAGTTACGGTATACTCCACAGCTTGGTCACTGAGCGCCTTTTCTTCTTTTACGGTAATCGGCCCGACTCGGGGACTGGAAAACCCGGTAACCCAGCCCGCTTCAAGAATCCGCTTATCCGCCTGCTGCCGCATTTCAGGGGATAGAGCCGCGTATTGCAGGGCGCCGCTGCGGGTTTGTTCTCCCCGGCCCCAGAGCTTAATAGCCTCCTCAGGGGTGGCTGGAATCAGACGGCCTTCAATAGCGGCGATTTGCCGTTCAGTTTCTTGCTGGTCACGAGCCTTAATGGAGAGCCGGTTTGCGGCCTCATTGTAATCAACGTTCGCGTAAAATAGTTCTTCCAGCCAGTCCATGGGAAGAAAGACCCGGTCGTTGTAATTTTCCGCGCTGGATATCATATAAGAACTTTATGGATGACTTATATTTATAGATATATGAGAACTTTGATAAACTTTATCACCGTTATCACCGTTATCACCGTTATCACTATCAGTATTATTATTATCAGTATTGGCATCATTATCATTAGCAGCGATTAAGGTTACGGTAACCGCAAACTTAAACGGGTTGGCTGACGGTTCCAGATTCTCAGCTTCCAGGTTTAAAACCAGCTGACGATCCCGGATAAGAGGCAAATCCATGCCCATTACGCTGTCCGGGATTGGCCATATTTTCGCTTCCCGGTCCGCGTCACGGGGGGTCAGGCCGTTGACGTAAGAAGAAAGTTTTTTGATGGTCTGTAAATCCGGGCTGGTTTCAATCGTCACATTGCGATTCTCCCCGTCCCACTGTATCGAGCGGGCGCCTAGCCTTTCAGCGGCCCAACGTAGAGGAACCATAACCTGGCCTTCTAAGGAATGGGTATCCGGAGGGGTAGGAACAATAATTCCGTTCAACTCGATCGTCAGCGGCTGCGGTTGGGAGTCGGAGGCGAGAGCCGGCATGCCAGGCAACACCAGCATAGTTAAAACCAGGAACAGCAAAATGATTCGTGATTCCCTCATTCTAGTCGTTTTAGACGCTTTAGATGTTTTAGACGTTTTGATCATCTTGGTCACCTTAGTCATCTTCGTCACCGTAGTCACCGTAATCATCACCCTTTCATTTCTATAATTATTATAACCAACACCGCCTGCATATGATTAAAACGGATCAACCTCTTAAAAAGTTGTTTGTGGTTACCCAAAAAGCAAGGGGGTATAAGGCTGGCCATTAGCAAAAAAGCAAGGGGGGTTCAGCGATTCCACCTTG
>CAYXHK010000188.1:0-486 GCA_964464665.1 uncultured Syntrophomonadaceae bacterium | reverse complement strand
TCCCCAACAACCAAGGACACAGAAGAACTGTCCCCTTGCTTCCCTTGCTTCCGCCAGCCCCGCCCCGGGGGGGCCGGCGCGTTTAGTCTAGTTGTCGCTGTTTACGTAGGCATCCCACACCTCCGGAGTCGTAACGTAAGTATAGATTGAAGAACCGATCCCCAAGTCATTGGCCGCTTTAACGGCTGCTTCTATCTCGCTGGTTGCAATCATACCGGCGCCGATATCGCATCCCTGGAGCGCCACCTCAATGGGTACTTTACAGCCCGCCTTTTTCAAGACGGCTACCGATTGCTTAATGAATTCGGTGACTTCCGCATCATTGTAATCCCTATTCTTCGTATGCCAGTAATCCATCAGCACCATCGCGTCAAAGTTCTGCGACATGGCGGCAAAGGGGTAATTTGGCCGTTGTTGCGGTGGATAGGTTACCGCAATCAGCGGGCAATCCTCGCGCAGATCTTTTCGGGCCGCGTTTGTAAATTC
>CAYXHK010000187.1:0-4748 GCA_964464665.1 uncultured Syntrophomonadaceae bacterium | reverse complement strand
TACCGGGGGTCGGCTATATGTATCTGGGGTTGATGAATCGAGGCTTGCAGACCCTGCTTATCTTTTTTGGGACGTTCTTCATAACAAGTTTGACGAGCATTGATGTTGTAATCTTTATAATCCCGGTTCTGGTGTTTTACTCCATATTTGACACCCTGCAAATTATGCGGAAAATGCGCCAAGGACTGGTGACCGAGGATAAGGTTTTGATTAATCTGGGAGAATACCCTAATTGGCAAAGTATCGCGGGGTATGGTTTAGTCGGGTTGGGGGTCTTAGCGCTGATCAATAACTACGTTCCCTATCTGTTTAATCACGGGGTTATGAATCGTTTGATTTCTCCGCTGTTAATCATTGCGGTGGGCGCTTTCATCCTGTATCGAAACCTGAGGGGAGGGAGCCTGAATGGAAAAGAAGACTTATAAAGTAGGGCCCATAACCTTAGCCATCGCTTTGATTGTCAGTGGCCTGGCCCTTCTCGGTTACAACTTCGGTTTTATCGGTAATTTATCCGGGCTTTGGAAACTGTGGCCGCTGTTGTTAGTTGGGGTGGGGGTCGAGTATTTCGTCCGGCGAATGCTGGCGGGGGACACGGGGGAAAATGAAGTCCGTTTTCATGTGGGCAGCCTGCTTTTGCTGATTCTGTTGTTAATGGCCGGCGGGGTGGCTTATACCGTGACAACGGTCAGTAAGGATTTTGGCGGCATTTTAAACGCCATCCCCTGGGGTAATTCAAATCTTTATAAACGGCACTGGGAAGCGGAACCGATGCAGCTTAAGGCCGGGGAACAACTGTTTATTGAGAATAAGGTCGGGCAGGTAAAGCTTAGCTCAGCTCCCGGAAGCGAACTGAAAGTAACGGCATTGATTGGCGGGCCGACTCAGGAATTGGCAGACTCGATCAATCCGGAGATTAAAAGAGAAGCCGACCGAATTACAATTCAAATGCCGGAGCCAAAAAACCTGGCGGGCCGGCTTCTATCTCTGGACTTGGAAGTAGCCGTGCCGGCCGGGGTGATGGTAAACGTGGACAGCGGCACCGGCCGGTTATCCGCGGAAAATATGGAGCAGGACCTGGTGCTGGTAGCGAATACCGGGACGATTGAAACAAAGAATCTGCGGGGCAAGGTGGAAATACGCAATAACACCGGCCGCATTCAGGTAGATGACCCCGGGGGAGATTTAATTGCCGAAACCAACACCGGCAGCATCGAGGTCACCTCGACCCGCCCTTTGTCGGGCAAGTATCAGTTAATCAGCAGTACGGGCCGGATTGCGTTGGAGCTGCCGAAGGAATCGGATCTGAATATTACCGCGGAATCGCAGACCGGCAATGTGGATTTAAGGGGCCTGCCCGAAAACTCAGTAAGAGATGGGATGGGGAGTCGGTACAATAATAAGCTGGGGGCTGGCAAAGGCACGGCGGAATTGCGCGTGGGAACCGGGTCGATCAGCATCACCGCCAGATAAAGCCGGTCAAATTAAATGAAGCAGGATAAATTTAATAAAGCAGCGTAGCAGGAATAAGCAGCAAATAAAAAAAAGGATGGCAGATTTCACTTAAGATATAGGCCATCCTTTTCCTTTTGTTGGAATTATTTTTGTCCCCTCAGGGGACAAATGCAAGTTTTTATCATTCAATACATAGAACGCCTTTAAATAAATGCCCCATATAAATGTTTGCGCCGAATGAGAGGTGAGTTTCCATTTCTACTCAGCCGGAGTTTGAGTCGGCGATGGTGTAACCGTTTCTTCCGGTTCGGCGCTCTTTATACTGGTGATATATTGATCAATCGCCTCCGCCACTTTGCGCGATACCTTTACTGCCTCAACTACGGTCTTGGCGCCGGTCACCACGTCCCCGGAAGCAAATACCCCGGGCCGGCTGGTACTGCCGTATTCATCAACCGCAACCAAGCCGCTCGCTTTAACCTCAATGCCGGTAGTAGAAGAGACGATCACAGACCGCGGGCCCTGCCCGATGGCCACGATAACTGAATCGACCGGGTACAGCGCTTCGGTTTCGGGAATCGGCGCGATTCGTTTTTGTCCGTTTTCATCCGTGTAAACATGGGAGTCGGCCAAAATAACGCCGTCATCGGTAAATTCAACTGCGGATTTATAAAGCATAATGCGGGCTCCATCGATTTTCGCGTATTGGGTTTCAATCTCCCGCGCCGTAATCGTGGACTCATCCCCGTTACAGATAATATCAACTTCCTCACAGCCGTGGCGCAGGGCGGTCCGGGCCACATCCATCGCCACATTGCCGGCGCCGATAATGGCCAGCCGCTTCCCTAACCGGTAAACATCCGGGTTGCGCAGGTATTCAATGGCGTAATGCACGTGCCCCAAACTTTCTCCCTTGATATTCAACTTGCTCGGGCGCCACACGCCGGTTCCCATGAAGATGGCCTGGAATCCATCCCGAAACAGATCGTCTACGCTCAAATTGGTGCCGATACTGGTATTGGGCCGGATTTTTACGCCGCTTTCGAGCAGCGTATTCATCAGCCGATCCAATATGGTTTTGGGTAGACGGAATTCGGGGATGCCGTAACGCAACACGCCGCCGATTTGATCGTTGCCTTCATAGATGGTTATATCATAATTTTTGCGGGACAAGAAGAAGGCGATGGTGATGCCGGCCGGCCCGGAACCGATGATCGCCACTTTCCCGCTGGTCTTCGAGGAGGGAGTAGGTTTGTAGATGTTCAGATAATAATCCGAAATATATTTTTCAATCGCGCTGATCTGCACCGGCGAACCTTTTTTACCCATGACGCAGTGGCCTTCACACTGGTTTTCCTGCGAACAGACATGGGCGCAAACAAGGGAAAGCGGGTTGTTCTCAAGAAGCAGTTTGCCGGCTTCGCCAATCTTGGTATCCAGCAGCAGCCGGATTACATCTTTAATCGGGGTCTGCACCGGGCAGCCCACGCTGCACATCGGTTTCTTGCACTGCAGACAGCGTTTGGCATCTTCAATCACGTGTTTGCTCATGGACAATTTTCTCCTCAGCATTAATTAAATAAATTTATTTTATAGTTTACAGTAAGATGGGAATAAGGCAAAGAGGTATTTGCAAAGAGGTATCTAAAGAAATATCTTTGAGGATTAAAAATCTTGGCTGGGGCTTTTGGGTGGCTCTAAATTTGAACTTGGTTGTTTTTTGGGCAAAACGGAAAACAGCATGGCCGAGAGGATCAAAGCGGCCCCAACTAAGCCGAAACGTCCTAAATAGTCTCCGGCCCACCAATAACCAGCCAGGGCGGCAAAGACGGGTTCCATGGTTAAGACCACCGCAAAGCGGGTGGGGGTACTGAATTTTTGCATATAATTCTGCAGCAGAAAAGCCAGGGCTGTAGCAAAAACAGCAGTAATAACAATGGCGGATAAAGCGTTGCCGGTAAGACGGGCGGGAATCGGTTCAGCCACCAGGCCGATAGCCGTGCAGATAAGACCGACAAACAAGATTTGGACTGCGGTTATGGCTAAGGCATCATGTTTATGCGAATAAATATCTACATAAATAATGTGCAGCGCAAATCCAAAGGCGCATACCAAAACTAAAAAGTCTCCGTAGTTGAGGTTGAAGGAGCCATCCGGAAAGGAAATCAAAAACAGGCCAATTACTGCCAAGATTATAGTTAGGATGGCGCTGCCCGTCGGTTTTTTCTTGTGTACCAGGGCGTAGATTATGGGGACGATGACCACGGATACCCCAGTGATGAAACCGGCATTGGAGGAAGTAGTAAATTTTAAACCCATAGTTTGGAAGGCGTAGCCGATACATAAGAAGAGCCCCAGCCAAGCGCCGTCTTTCAGCGTCGGCAGACGAACATCCATTAAGCTTTTATAGGAGAAAGCCGCTAAAACCAAAAAAGCGAGGATAAACCGGATGCCCACAAATAAAAAAGGCCCAATATCTGCTAAGGCATTCTTGACGATTACAAATGTAACCCCCCAGATACAGGCAACCAACAGCATACTTAGGTCCGCTGTGGTCCGACTAAACTGCTTCAAGCGAAAAACCCCCAATTCGCCTACCTGTGGCTCTTACTCATCCCATCCATGGTTCCCAATTCACCCTACCTTAGCAGGAAAATAATCTAATTTCAAGAGGGTTTAAGATGGTACTCGGCAAATACTATCTAGAAAACAGAATGGCCGGAAGCTTATTTAAATTAAATTAAAATAATTTTGTTAAAGTAATATTTTGTTGTCCTATTATGCATTAAATTGTATAATTACCTTTAATAGAATAATTAAAAAGGAGCGTGACGTTATTGAAAAAGGTTGGAAAACTATTGTTGGTCAGTCTGGTAATTCTAAGTCTGGTATTCGCTCTAGTTGGCTGCGGCCAGAAGGCGGCAGAACAGCCTAATACTCCAACTCCGGCTCCAGTTACTAAACCGGTTTTGAATGTTGCCTCGCAAACTACATATCCCCCGTTTGAGTTCGTAGAAAATAATGAATATGTTGGCTTTGACATGGATCTAATCAGGGCAATAGGTGCGGCCGAAGGATATGACGTTAAGATTACCTCACTGGGCTTTGATGCCTTAATCCCGGCGGTTCAGGCAGGGACCGTAGACTGCTGCATCTCGGCGATGACCATCAAAGAAAGTCGGGCTAAGGCCATTGACTTCAGTGAACCTTATTTTGTAGCGGGTTTAATTGTGGCAGTTAATCAGAAAAACGAAGCTATTAAATCCCTGGATGACCTTAAAGGGAAAAAGCTGGCC
>CAYXHK010000186.1:0-4748 GCA_964464665.1 uncultured Syntrophomonadaceae bacterium | reverse complement strand
ATCCCTTAAACTAAAAGATTCAACAGATGTCTGAATTGCAAACAGAGCTATATATTCAACTGCAAGCAGAGTTAAATATCTGCTTGATAATTCTTACTATTCTTCTATGGTATAATAGTAAGGTCGTTCGCTCCAGGGAAAGGGGGAAGGCCTAATTTATGTCAAAGGCCAACACAGCGAATTCTAATTCTAATATAGATTACGGCGCAGATCAGATACAGGTTCTTGAAGGTTTAGAGGCGGTCCGGAAAAGACCGGGGATGTATATTGGATCGACCGGACCCCGGGGACTGCACCACTTGGTTTATGAAATTGTCGACAATAGTATTGATGAAGCTTTAGCCGGCTATTGTGACAAAATTAAGGTCACGATTCATCCGGATAACAGTGTCAGCGTCGAAGACAACGGCCGGGGTATTCCGGTCGATATCCATACCCAAACTGGGAAACCAGCCGTAGAAGTGGCGCTGACCATTCTGCATGCCGGGGGAAAGTTTGGCGGACGCGGCTATAAGGTCTCAGGCGGTCTGCATGGAGTTGGGATGTCGGTCGTCAATGCCCTATCGGAGTGGCTGGAGGTCTGGGTCAAAAGAGACGGGAAGCTGTATCACCAAATCTATGAACGGGGCACGCCCATTATTCCGGTAGAAGAGATCGGAGTTTCGGAAGACAGCGGAACGATTATTACTTTTAAACCCGATTATGAAATTTTCGAGGAATTGGAAATCAACGCGGAGACAATTGTCCTGCGGCTGCGCGAACTCGCCTTTTTAAACGGCGGTCTGACCATTAGCCTGATTGACGAACGGACCGATGAAGAACAAGTCTTTCATAATGAGGGCGGCATCATCGATTTCGTCCGTTTTTTAAATAAAAATAAGGACATCCTGCACAGTAATCCCATTTATTTCAAGTGCGAAAAAGACCAGGTAATTATCGAAGCAGCTTTGCAATACAATAACAGCTATATCGAAAATATTTATTCTTTTGCCAATAATATCCGCACCCAGGAAGGCGGAACTCATGAAATCGGGTTTCGCACTGCCTTAACCCGGATTATGAATGATTATGCCCGGAAGAATAATCTGCTCAAAGAAAACGAAAATAATCTCTTGGGTGAGGATATCCGTGAAGGCATAAGCGCGATTATCAGCGTAAAAGTACCGGACCCGCAATTTGAAGGGCAAACCAAGACCAAGTTAGGCAATACCGAGATCCGGGGAATCGTGGATTCGGCTTTTACCGCGGAATTTGGGATCTATCTGGAAGAAAATCCGGCTGTGGCTAAGAAACTGGTTGAGAAATCAATCAATGCGGCCCGCGCCAGAGAAGCGGCCCGGAAAGCTAAAGAACTGGTGCGTCGGAAAAACGCCTTAGAAAACTCTACCTTACCTGGAAAACTAGCGGATTGTTCTTCCAGAGACCCGGCTGAGGGCGAACTGTTTATCGTGGAAGGAAATTCCGCGGGAGGTTCAGCCAAACAAGGCCGAGACCGGCGTTTCCAGGCGATTTTGCCTTTGAGGGGCAAGATTCTCAACGTAGAGAAAGCGCGGCTGGACCGAATTTTAAACAATGAGGAAATCCGGGCTTTGATTACGGCCATGGGAACCGGCATCTCTGAAGATTTTGATCTGACCAAAGCCCGGTATCATAAACTGGTGATTATGACTGACGCGGATGTTGACGGCGCGCATATCCGGACCCTGTTGCTGACTTTTTTCTATCGGTATATGCGGGATTTAATTGATCAGGGTTACGTTTATATTGCCCAACCGCCTTTATACCGGCTGAAAAAGGGAAAAGAACAGTATTATCTGTATTCAGACCAGGAATTGGATCAGCAGTTAAAAAAGATCGGCCGTCATAATTATTCGATCCAGCGTTATAAAGGCTTAGGAGAAATGAACCCGGAACAGCTTTGGGACACGACCATGGATCCGGCTACCCGGACTATTTTACAGGTTACGATTGAGGATGCCATGGAAGCAGACGAGATTTTTACGACCCTGATGGGCGATAAAGTAGAACCCCGTAAGCAATTTATCCTTACGCATGCCCGCGAAGTACAAAACTTAGATTTTTAGTTTGTTTTATTTGATTAACAAAAGGAAAGCAGGGAAGCCGGAGACGGTCCCCTTGCTTCCTGAAAAAATATAAAGGCAAGGTGGAAGCAAGGGGACGTTCTTCTTGCTCCCTGAAAAAGTATAAAGGCAAGGTGGGGCTCAATGGAAGCAAGTGAATCCAAGATTATCCCGATTGACATATATAAGGAGATGCGCCGTTCTTTTTTAGATTACTCCATGAGTGTTATCGTCAGCCGGGCTTTGCCCGATGTGCGGGATGGTCTAAAACCGGTCCATAGGCGGATCCTTTATGCCTTGCATGATTTAGGCATGACCCCGGACAAACCGCATCGCAAATCCGCTTACCTAGTGGGGGAAGTTCTCGGTAAGTATCATCCCCACGGCGACACCGCGGTTTATGACGCAATGGTCCGGTTGGCGCAGAATTTTTCTACCCGCTATCCCTTGGTCGACGGCCACGGCAATTTTGGCTCAATTGACGGAGATTCCGCGGCAGCTATGCGGTATACCGAGGTCCGGATGGCCCGGATTGCCATGGAGATGCTGGCTGATCTCGACAAGGAAACGGTTGACTTTCGGCCCAACTACGATGAATCCCGGGAAGAACCGGCTGTATTGCCTTCCCGTATCCCGAATCTATTGGTGAATGGTTCCTCCGGGATCGCCGTGGGAATGGCCACCAACATTCCGCCCCACAATCTTGGTGAAGTAGCGGATGCCTTGATCTACCTGATTGATAATCCGGCTGCGGAGATTGAAGATCTGATGCAGATGATTAAAGGCCCGGATTTTCCGACTGGGGGCATTATCATGGGCATCGATGGGATTATTTCGGCTTATACCAAAGGCCGGGGCTCGATTAGGGTAAGGGCGAAGACCACGTTTGAGCCCTTGCCTAATGGCAAGACCGCCATAATTGTTACGGAACTGCCCTACCAAGTAAACAAGGCCCGCTTAATCGAAAAAATTGCGGACCTGGTAAGAGAAAAGAGAATCGAGGGGATTACGGGTTTAGGGGATGAATCCGACCGCAGCGGCATGCGGATTGTCATTGAGCTGCGCCGGGATGTAAAACCGCGGATCGTCTTAAACCATTTGTTTAAACATACCCAAATGGAAGACACTTTTGGGGTAATTATGCTGGCCTTGGTAAACGGTCAGCCGCGAGTGCTCAATCTGGGAGAAGTCCTGCATTACTACCTGGAGCACCGTAAAGAAGTAATTACCCGTAAAACCCGTTTTGAATTGCGAAAAGCCGAAGAAAGATTACACATTGTTGAAGGCCTGCGCATTGCGATTGAGCATTTAGACGAAGTAATCAAAACGATCCGGCAATCCCGTTCTACCGATGTCGCCCGCAAGTCTTTGATGGAAAAGTTCGGTTTAACCGAGATTCAGGCGTCGGCTATATTGGAAATGCGTTTCAGGCAGCTGACCGGCCTGGAGAGAGAAAAGTTAGAGGAAGAATTCGCGCAGCTAAATAAGCGCATTGAGGAACTCAGAAGCATTTTAGCCGATATTAATAAGGTCCTGGGGATTATCCGCAAAGAAATGCTGGAACTGAAAAAACAGTATGCCGATGAGCGCCGGACCGAGGTCAACCTGGATGATGTCAAAATTGACATTGAAGACCTGATTCCGGATGAAGAAGTGGTAATCACCATCACCCACCAAGGCTATGTTAAACGGATTCCGCTGTCCGCCTATCACAGTCAGCGGAGGGGCGGCAAAGGGGTTACGGGTTTAACCACTAAAAATGAAGATTTTGTAGAACATATCTTCATTACAACTACCCATCAGCATTTATTGTTCTTTACCAACTTGGGTCAGGTTTATCGACTGAAGGTTTATGAGATTCCGGAGGGCGGACGCCAGGCCAAAGGGACTTCGGCCAACAATCTGTTAAACCTCTCCAATAAGGAATACATTAATGCGGTAATACCGGTCAAAGATTTTTCCGAGGAATTTTATCTGGTAATGGGAACGCAGAAGGGGATAATCAAAAAAACCAAGCTCAGTCATTACCGGTTTACGCGGCAGGATGGAATAATTGCGATTCAACTGGATGAAGATGACGAGCTGATCGGAGTAAAGTTAACCAAGGGTCAAGAAGAGATTATGCTGTCTACTCGGGGCGGTATGTCGATCCGGTTTAACGAAAATGGAGTCAGGAGCGTCGGCCGGGTAGCCAGAGGGGTTAAAGGAATCAGCCTAAAACCGGACGATCTGGTGGTCAGTATGGATACGATTCGGGATGATGCCCAGGTGCTGGCGGTTACGGAAAATGGTTTCGGCAAACGGACTCCCGTCGGTCAGTATCGGCCTCAAGGTAGAGGTGGGGTCGGAATTAAGGCCATCAATCTGACACCGCGGAACGGGTCCTTGGTTGCCATTAAACTGGTGCATCCGGAAGATGAACTGATGATCATCAGCCATGAAGGCATTATAATCCGGATCCTTGTAGACCAGATCTCCGAACAGAGCCGAACTGCCCAAGGGGTGACCCTGATGAAATTGAATCCCGGGGATAAGGTAGTTGCCGTAGCCAAAGTCGTAATCCGGGATGAAGACCCGGAGGAGAAATCTGAGGCTTAGATGCGACTACTTAAATAAAGGAGCATCGTGACCAAGGTGTCAGATGCTTTTGGCTTGAAACAGTCTATC
>CAYXHK010000185.1:0-4779 GCA_964464665.1 uncultured Syntrophomonadaceae bacterium | reverse complement strand
AATCTAATTCTCGCAAGAATAAAAACCTCTCCGGCCCCTATTTCCATGTTTTTAGGTCGGAAACCTTGAACGCCCACTCGGGAGATCTTAGATTGTCTGCTGAATTTGCCGAGAACCAGGGAGAACCTTCGCGGCCTCCTTTTAAAACCTGAATGTCTTGCGCCGGCATGTAACTTTGAGCCAGCATAAAGATTTTTTCGCCGGTGTTTTCATTCGCCGCCAGGTCAACCACAATGACGCAATGGCCCGGAGAACCGCCCTGTATAAATACGTCACCTATGGCCAGATCTGAAAACGGCTTGGCTTTTAATTCTTTTTCTAAAGACAAGGTAGATGCATAAGCATAAACGATGTCTAAATATTTTTGAAAACTCTTATAAGAACTATTATTATTGCTGTTTTGGATCCAGGAAACGTTGTTGCCATTCACAGATATGCCGTAACCATTGGCCCATTTCGAAAACTCTGCATTAAAACCATTTACGAATTTAAAGTTGATTTCATTAAATCGCTTCGCTTCATATAAGTATTCTGCTCTTAAGCGGATCACAGCGTCAGCGCATTGCTGCAGATCCCGGTCGCCCAAGCTAAAATCAACGACCGCCAAATAAACATCCGCCGTTTTTTCTCTGCCATCGTAGTATTTAACTTTTGTGCCATCTGGCTTTAAAGGCAGATTCTGCAGATAGCGGGCAAAGGATCCCGCTTCTGATTCCCGCCTGGCAAACCCTTGAGGAACGTCAAATCTTTCGGCAATCGTCTGTCCCTCAGTATTTATAAGCGATACGGCCTTGTTTTCTGGCGCCTTTGTTTCCAGGAACTCAGAAAAAGGATGATTGATTATGCCTTTACATCCAACCAGAAAACAGCAGATAAATCCGCAAAGCATTATAATCGCAAGCAACCTTTTCATGCTAACCCTCCCCTGATATGCTCCAAGTATTATTAAAATCATATCATATTAATCGCATTAATCGCACAAAAGACTCCTTCGACCACAACTGCTGCGGCTGAAGGAGTCCTGGCCTTTATAAATCCCGTTTGCCATTCCGATACTGCAACAACTTGCCGAACTGCGGGAAGTCTACCCCTTTACTTTTGAAATCCCGTTTGCCATTCCGTTACTGCAACTCCGTGTCAGGCACGAAGTTTTTGGCTGCATATTTCTTTAATAGCCCTGATAGTTTTTTGACTATATTGCCGTTCAATCAAATTGCGGGGATTAGCTGGGTTGGGATACTCAACCATAACAACGCGTGCATACTGACTGGCCCAGCCGGTAAAAAATTGCTGCATATAGATTTTCTCATTGGAGAATGATCCCTGGTGCTTGATATTAAAAGCTTTATTAAAGTAATCGCTTAGCTCTGCATCACCGTAAGTACAATTTAGCCATCCGTGAAAATCAATTACTACATCAGGCTTTTCTCTCCATACCAAGTCCCTTAGAATCTGTGCCTCCGGGGTTGTAAAGGGGGCATTACCGGTACGGAATTGGCTGTTGCTGTTATATTGCCAATGATAATCAAAATCTCGGTTAATATCTATTCCCTGGCCATTACACCTTCCTAAACCACTATCAGTCTGGCCTTCCCATATCCCATCCGGATTAACGCAGGGGACTATAATTAACCGGGTGCTTTGGAGTTCCTGCGGATGGCCTGAAAACGTTCTGATCACATCGTTGCCAATCTGAACCAGAGCGGCGCCATCATTATGCCAGGCGCTTTCAAATCCATGCATGGCAAATGTCAGCAGCATCGTTTGACTGTATTCAGGCGGAGTTATTATAACATTATATACCAGGGCTCCTCGGGAACTGAAGCCGATAATATTGTATTCCGTCGTGCTTTCATCTATCGGATCCTGTTGGAAAGGCAGCTCTATTTGTTCCGCCTGGTAAGTTGAGCCACTATCCTGATTAAAAATCTTCAAGCCGTCAGCTGAAAACATAAAAATAAACACTAGTAATAATAAAATAACTACTTTTTTCACGTTAACCTCCATTTCGCCGCTGCCGCTGCGACACAAACAGGAATGAAACTTTTATGGTTTCACGTTGTTATCCTCCGCTAATTGTACCTCCGCCTGAATCTAGGGTTGTACTCCGCGCGGCTCAAAATCATCATATTTCTTTTTCAGAATGACCACATCAACACGTCGGTTTCTAGCCTGACTGGCAGCGTCTATATTGGGAACCAGGGGTCTATATTCCCCGTAGCCAATTACAGAGAGCCGATTTGGGGATATTCCCGCCTCTTCCTGTAATACATGCATCACGCTTGTAGCCCGCAATGCCGACAGCTCCCAATTAGAAGGGAATCTAGCTGTATTGATCGGCAGGTTGTCAGTGTGACCCTCTATCCGTATATAATTGGGTACCTTCAACAGGGTTGACCCCAATAACTTGATAATACTTTTGGCCTGCGGAGTAAGCATATCAGAACCGCTTGAGAAAAGGAGGGTATCTTTCAAACTTATGACCAACCCTCGCTCCTGTTGGATTATTTCCAGATAATTTCCCAATCCAGTGGCGGTTTGTTCACCGATTTGCTCCCCATCATACAGATTCTCTGAAGCTATAAACTCCTCCAACAGTTCTTTAACCTCTTCCAACTGCTTCAGTTCAATGATATCCGCGGACAATTCCTCATTAAGTTGTTGCTCGGTCATCTCAGTAATTACTGACACTCCCGGTTTTTGCTCCTGCGACAGAGAAGCACCGGTTAGTATCACACTTAAAGATTCAGCTATGGCACTATACTTGGCAACGTCTACTTTACTCATGGCGTAAAGCAAGATGAAAAATACCATTAATAAGGTTATAAAATCTGCATAACTAAGCAGCCAGCGTTCTATACCAGCGCCGCTGCTGCTTTCCTCTCCGCCATTGCTGCGTTTGCGTCGTCTCATTTATGACATCTCCATCTGATTTTACTCCTGCTGGTTTTTTTTCTTATTGGGGGTTTCATGGGGCAGGAACACATTTATTCTTTCTCGCAGAATCCGGGGATTTTCCCCTTCTTGTATGGAAAGGATGCCCTCCATAATCATTTCCATTAAATAGACTTCTTTATCGGTACAATTTTTGATTTTATTGGCAAAGGGAATCCACAGAATATTAGCGGAAGCTATGCCATACAGGGTGGCCAGAAAGGCGACTGCGATAGCACCCCCTAGTTCATCAGGGTTGGAAAGATTACTCAAAACGGTAACCATACCCATAACCGTGCCTACAATTCCCATAGTAGGAGCATAGCCACCCGCAGTCATAAATATATCATAGCCAATCTTCTCATTCTTCTCATAGGCTTCAATTTCAAGTTCGAGTATTTCCTTGATCAATTCCTTGCTGGTGCCGTCGACCACCAATTGCAGGCCTTTAACCAGAAACCGGTTATCAATCGTTTTGAACATGCTTTCCAGGCTAAGTACGCCTTCCCGGCGAGCTTTATCGGAGCTGATCATCAGCAATTCCGAATAATATCTATAGTCTATGGGGTTGTTATTAAAAACCTTTTTAAAAGCGTGGGAAACTTTCCTGAGGTCATCAAGAGTGCAACCTACTACTGTCGCGCCAATTGTGCCTCCAAAGACAATGATTGCGGCGGGGAGCACCAAAAGCGCGCTGATTGTCCCACCTTCGATCATAAAGGCTCCCAGAAGACACACTAAAGCTATTAGAATACCCATCAACGATGCTCTATCCATTTATCTACCCCTCATGACAATATCTCCCAAGATAAATTTACCTGCCCGTCTGCTAAGTCGATGAATATAGATTATGGGACTAGAAGAAATCTGCTTATCTGGGTGATAGACTTTTTATTCGATTTTCCGGCGATATAATATTGGTTATTCTGACCCCGAAATATTCTTTGGCTACTACCACTTCTCCGCGGGCGATCAGCGTGTCGTTTACTAAAATATCAACCGGTTCATTCTCTAATCGATCTAATTCTACAATCGAACCCTGGGTTATTTTCAAAACATCAGCAATCCTTCGCCGGGTTCTACCCAGTAAAACTGATAAATTAAGCGGAATATCTAAAATAAGATTAAGATTATTGTTGTTCAGTGAGATACTTTTATCTTCAGCTATGGTTTGCTTTGGCTCCATTTGTGGTTCAGCCATGTTGGGATAAGTATTTTCTTCATTAATTATGTTATCTTCTTGAGTACCTAAAGTTGACATTATAGATTGAACCTGTTGCCTGGCAATATCAACGTTCATAATCAACATCAATTTACTTTTGAGTAATTCACCAATTTGCAGCTGAAAGCTGGTAACCACCAGTTCCTCTGCAAAAATATCACTTAATTTATCAAGATTAATTTCAAAATCAAAGAAACTTTTTGCCTTTTCCATCGTTGCATCAGAGAGACAGAAAAGAGCGTCAATAACAGTGTTGCCGACAACAACAACCTTGTTTTCTTCTATATCTTCCCTTAAAAGTGCTTTTTTATTTGTTTCAGTCGGTGCAAAATGAAGCTGCGCAACCCTGCTTGTCATCTGGCGCATAGCCTCTTCAGGAAACGGCTCAAAAAGGTCGTAGGAACGAAGCCCTGCTTCGACGTGGAAAACAGGTACTTTATGATAAAAACTTACCAGAGAACCGGTTAAAACGGTTATTGTATCACCTTGAACCACTGTTGCATCAATGTTGTTTTCATCAAAAATTTTGTCAAGCGAGGTCAAAATCCTTGACTGAACACTGGCAAGCGATTGGTTCTCTCTCATGCAATCAAGGTTTATGTCTGCTTTTAGCCCAAAATAAG
>CAYXHK010000184.1:0-4800 GCA_964464665.1 uncultured Syntrophomonadaceae bacterium | reverse complement strand
CCATGTATAAAAGTTTAAGTAAGGCACAACCTTCGAGGTAGTTGAATTTTTTTCAATATCGATTTATTTGAGAGGCAACCATCGCAATTAATTGAAAGGGGGTAAGTGATTTGACTACAATGGCCGGAGTGACCGAATTTCTGGAACAAAAAACACTGGCTGTTATTGGCGTCTCCAGATCTAAAAAGAAGTTTTCGAATACTGTATACAAAGCTCTAAAAACCAAAGGATACCAACTGTTCCCCGTTAACCCATATGTCGATAGAATTGATGGGGAACCTTGTTTCCCGGATATTCAGTCTATACCTTCAAAGGTTGAAGGGATCGTTATCGTGGTTCCGCCCAATCAGACGGAAAAGGCAGTTAAAGAGGCAGCGGCTGCCGGGATTAAACATGTCTGGATTCAGCAGGGAGCCGAGTCTCCGGGAGCGATTAACTTCTGTAGAAATAATGGAATTAACGTAATCCACAACCACTGTATCTTGATGTTCGCCGATCCATCTTTACCTCATAAATGCCATCGTTACTTATGGAAGGTTTTAGGGAAACTGCCCAAATAACCTCTCCTGACAAACAATCCGGTGAGATCTGGCATTCCCCATCCCAAAACAGCACAAGCATCATAAAGCATCCCAAAACTGATTATACATAATACTTAATCATCCAAAAAACGATTAGACTAGATATTTTGTGGAGATATAGCTAGAATATATAATGGTGGAAAAATGGTTCAGAAAACTTAAAAACGGTAACCCCAGGGTGCGCTGAAGGTCCAATAAACCGGAACCGGTGACCTCAGGTACTCTAGATAGTCCAATTTTAAATGGAGGCGGTTGTTTAATGAATAAAGTTGAAAAAGCCCTGATGCACGCATTGTTTGTCCATTTGCATCACAACACGGACAAGGCCATTGATTTTAAGCTGTTTAAACAGCTTAACCAAAAAATTGAACAGACTTGGCCGGGGGCGGTCTTGGTCGGTCCTGATGCCAATGACGATGCCGCGGTGATGAAGATACCGGGAACCGACTGCTTTATTGCCGCTAAAATGGAAAGCCACTGCTCCCCCTGTGTTCCCCGGCCTTACGACGCTGCAGCTACTGGGGCCGGTGGAGCAATGCGCGATGTAGTCGCCATGGGGGCTAGGCCTATATTCATTCTGGACTTTATTGGCACCCGTCCGTTGGAGCAGGAAGTGATCGTCGGCCCCTGTGGCTTTGAGGGGAAATGCACCTGTGGAAAATGCGAAACAATGACCAGCCAGGATCGCATAAATATTATGATCAAAGGTATGGCGGATATGTGTGAAACCATGGGGGTATTCGTGGTTGGCGGAGGCTTTTCGACTTCGTTCAGCGACATCGTTCCCGCCATGGTAGTAGCCGTGATCGGTAAGCAGATTACGGAGCAACCGCTGACCAAACCGGCCAAATCGCCTGGTGACAAGCTCATTATAATTGGAGAGACCGACAAAGACGGAAATGACACCCTTTATCGGGCGGGCTTGGTGGAGGTAATGCAGCCGGCCTTGGCCCGCTTTGCCGAAGAACGGACTACGATGGATGCGACCTTATCCGCTTTTGCTGCCGGAAAAATTAAGGCCTGTTCCGACCTGGGGGCTGGCGGCATAGGAGCTGCCGTATGCGAATCCGCCCGCTACGGAGGGCTGGGAGCGAAAATCGACCTGGATCAGGTGCCGGTCAAGACCGAAGATATCACCCCGGAAGAAATCTTTATCTGCGAAACCCAGTCACGAATGCTGCTGCAAGTGGAACCGCAGCATGTTGAAGAAGTGTTGACGGCGATTCGGGCTAAAAACGGCATTGCCGCGGTTATTGGGGAGATTACAGATAAGGATCACTGTGTCTTTGAGTACAAAGGCCAGACTGTCGCGACCATACCAAATAAACCTTCTGCCCAGCAAATGCAGGAGCTGTTGGCCTAAGCAGCTATGCAGGAGCAGTTGGCCTAAGCCAGGCAAGGGTCACTTCAGAGAATAAGAGAAAAAAGAAGAAGATAAATATAGAAGACTGAGCAAGCGGGAGTCCAGCGGGTCTGTCAAACGGGTGGGATACCATACCCGCCTGGATCCAGCTGGTCCCTCCCGCTGGGTTCCGCTGAGTGGACGTCCCCGCGACAAATCATAGGCTGTGTTTCCTTACTCAGTCGCTGGGTAAGCGTCCCCGCTTCAGTCGTATCTGTCCCCTCGGCAGATCAAAGGTAGGTTACCTTGCCCAGCCGACGCTGCAGGGTTTTGCGAAATTTTAGCCGCGGATAGCCGAATATCACCACGATACCCGGCTGGTTCTTCGGGGGCAAATCGTATTTTTGTTTAAACTTGCGGCTGTATTTAATGAAATAGGGTGGGGTGCCGATCATGCAGGTGCCTAGCCCCAGAGACTCTGCGGCGAGCATGGCATAGGTGGCAGCCACGATGCTGTCACCCGGGTCGGCATAAGGCGAGGCATGGAAATACATGGCCAGGGGGGCGTTGTACAGCAAATAATCCTGCCCCTCAGCCTCTTTCTCCACAAACATATCCACCGCCGGGCGGATGAAGGATTCCACGGATTGCCTATACTCTTTGCCCAAAAAAGGACGCAGCAGCTGGGTCATCAGCGGGCAAAAGAACCAACGCGAAGCCTTGATGGCCTCGGTGATGTCAGCAGCGAATTGCTGCACTTTAGCAAAGTCATCCAGGATCAGGATCTCCACATCGCTAGGCGGCAGGCCCATAGGCGCGGTCTGCACCGCCTCCACGATGCGAGCGATGACCTCTGGCTCCACTCTCCGCTTTTGGAAGCTGCGGATGCTGCGCCGCGTTAACAAGAGGTTGTAAAACTGCGCGTAGCCGGGCAAGCCGGATTGGTCCGGCAGGGGGATCACATCTTCGGGGCTCATGTCGCGTCCGTGGATTTCAATGCAGTCTGCCGGGCACACCATCATGCAGTGTCCGCAGCCGATACAGCCGAAAATGCGCTGTTGATCTACCTTTAGGCCGCCCTCTTCCATATATAGGGGCTGGCCTTTGCACACCTCAGCGCACAGGCCGCACTGGATGCAGCGTTCGAAATCAATCCTCACCTCAGCCGCCGCGTTGGCGCGGCCGGTAATTAAAGCCATCCTCTGACGCCTCCCCACTTTAGCTTGTATACTTCTCGACAAAATTCGAGCGGGAACTGACCCCCTAAATGTTTCCTCCGCTATTTATTGGACCGGACCCATTGCTGGACATGGTCCCAGTGCTGCACCCGGTATACATTCTCGAAATTGAGGTGGCGGTTGTAAGGGTACTCGAACATGATCACCGGCATATGCGCACGGAGTTCGCTGACCAGCTCGTGGTGGTCTTCGATCATGAGTTCGACTCGATTCTCCTGGCACGCCGCCAGCTTGCTGAAATACTGCATATTGCCGGTGGCATTAAGAATGAGCCGGTCATATTCCACCCCGTTTTGGGCCAGCCAGTCGGTGGTGACTTCTTCTACCTGCGGATACTGCCGGTTGCGCGACGTTATGAGGATGATCTCATGTTCCTGTTTCAGCTCGCGAATCACCTCAACGGCCTTTTCCTTGGGACGCATGTCCCGATAAATATGGCCAAGGTAGCCGCGGAAAAATTCATCTGTTACCGCCTGATCCCAGCCCAAGGCATCTTCCAGATAGTAATAACGCAGATCGGGCACAATGTTTAAGCCCTTCTGTTGCCCGAATAACCGGGCATAGTGCATGATCGTCTCCGTAGTATGCGTAATCGTGTTGTCTATGTCGATGCCGATTATCATTGCTCGGTGACTCCTTTTCCTTTGGGGGTTGGTTAAGGCATATCTACAATTCTATTCTTATTTACCGCGTACTTATAAGCGATTCATCCCCACCGGTAGAGGATCGGATCTTCTCGCAAGTTAGGTTACAATTCTCTGACTATCATCACTGAACAAGGAGCGTTATTGGCAACTTTGCTGCTTACACTCCCCAAAAAGTATCGTTCTAACGCGTTTAACCCTCTATGCCCCAGCATAATGAGTTCATAATCGCCTTCTTCGGCTACCTTACAGATGGTGTCGGGAATATTGCCGAATTCGCTCCGCATTTTAAACTCCTTGGAACCAAAAATCTCTTTTATTTTAGCGGCAATACCTGAAATCTGCTCCGCATCTTTTGCAAATATCTCCCGCCGAAACACGGCTAAACCATCAATGCTTAACAAACCCACCCTCTAAAAACTCATAGGCTTTTCTTACCGCGTTTAATGACGGCTCAGAACCTTCTGTTGCCACCAATATTTTCTTAAACAAATAAATCCCCTCCCCCTTCTCGCAAGTTAGGTTAAAGATTTCCGTGGACCGCGAGCCAGATGCAAGGGGGGGCCTAGGAGGTCCAGTCCACCCGGTGCGGTTCCCGCGCCGGTATTAAGACCCAATCCCCCTGGAAAAGCTCCTGCCTGCTTCCATCCTTCCATTCAAGGATCGCCTGGCCCTGCAGCAAAGCTACCCATTCATCCCGCTCCTGTTCATACCAAAAACCGGGCGGAGAGCACTGCCCGGTGGAAATGACCGCTCGATCCGCACCCCTTGATCCGGAATCAGATTTTCGCTTACCTCCGCATCCGGCAATCGATCCGGCAAATTAAACAGATTAGGCTTTATTTTGGGCTTTATCTTATGCTTCATCTTGCTCCCACTTAAAACTTTACATCTGACTTTACTTCTAATTTTCCATCTAGCTTTATATTTTGCATCCCTCTGTATCTGACTTCTATCCAATTTGCAATATCCCTTTATATATAATTTACCATATA
>CAYXHK010000183.1:0-4839 GCA_964464665.1 uncultured Syntrophomonadaceae bacterium | reverse complement strand
CTAAGGAACCGGTTCAGCCGGAAACAACACGATACAACCAGTTCTCTTTAGCCGGTGCAAAATATCTAGTGGTTTAAGTTTAGATATTGAAGCAAGGGGACGTTCTTTTTGCTTCCCTCTTGCTTCCAGTAGTAGTGATGGAACCGGGGAAGTCCTTTAATTAGCTGCTCATTTAGTGGGAAATATGGATTAATCATTCCAGCACTTGCCGCAGCTTTGAAAAAATAGCGGTTTCAAGCTATGAATATAAGAAGAGGTTGTGGAAAAACTATTAAGAAAGCGTAAGCAGGATTCCTTACCGGTCAGTTGTTGACCGGTTTTTTCATGGCTTTAGTCTTGTAGTCTCGTTATTTTGGCTGAATTGACCGACCAAAGCTGACAAACATAATTAGCCATCTAGTCAATCAGGTAATCTCCCGGTGGCTTTAGTTTTCATAAGGGATTGATAATTATCAATGGGTTGCATATAATAGATATATCGACATATATCAATCTATAGATGCTTAAGATGCTTATAGTGTTTGTATTGCTATTATATATTAATATTAATGAGGTGCGGGCATTGAAAAAGGATTATAAAAACTATGCCCTATTAATGAAGGCTCTTGGAGATGAAACCAGGGTAAAAATATTTGACATGTTATCCCAGGGGGAAAGATGCGCCTGTAAGATTTTGGATGAGTTTGCCATAACTCAATCAACCCTTTCCTATCATATGAAAATATTATGTGACTGTGGCCTGGTTAACGGCAGGCGCGATGGAATCTGGATGCGCTATACAATTAACCCGGATACCCTCGAACAGGTGAAGGATTTTTTCAATAGAATAGAAATATCAAATAGTGAAATTGATATAGATTGTTGTTAAGGAGATTTAGATTAAGATGTTTCAATGGCTTAATGATCAGCTGCTTAAAATGGAATGGCTTTCTAATCTGGTCGGACAATTGGTTGAACAAGTATTTGGTCTCAGCCTTCAAGAACGGTTAGGAGGGAGTCTCCATTTTTTCATCTATGACGTGATAAAAATATTCATATTACTGTCTGTGCTCATTTTTATTATTTCATATATACAAAGCTATTTTCCGCCGGAAAGGACCAGGAAAATACTTGGTAGATTCAACGGTATATCCGGCAATATTTTGGGAGCCTTATTTGGCACAGTAACCCCTTTTTGCTCATGTTCTTCCATACCGTTATTTATCGGTTTTACAAGTGCCGGGTTGCCGATAGGGGTTACTTTCTCCTTTTTGATTTCGTCACCGCTGGTTGATTTAGCATCACTGATTCTGCTGGCAAGCATTTTTAACTGGAAAATTGCAATTGCTTACGTAATAGTCGGGCTTATTTTAGCTATTATTGGCGGCACGATCATCAGTAAAGCCAAACTTGAAGAATATGTAGAACCCTTTGTATACGGGACCAGCATGATTGAAACTGAAGCGGAACAATTAACAACAGCCGATAGGCTGAATTATGCGAAAAACCAGGTTGCAGATATTGTTAAACGGGTATGGTTATATATTTTAATCGGGGTGGGTATAGGTGCTGCAATCCATAATTGGATACCGGAAAATATCATTTCGGTCGCATTAGGCCAGGATAAATGGTATTCAGTGCTTGTAGCAATCTTAGCTGGTGTTCCAATGTATGCAGATATTTTTGGGACACTTCCAATAGCGGAAGCATTGGTTTTAAAGGGGGTTGGACTGGGAACCGCTTTAGCCTTCATGATGGGAGTTACCGCTCTATCGCTGCCATCTTTGATTATGCTGAGTAAAGTAGTTAAGCCCAGATTGCTTGGAACATTCTTGGTAGTAGTTACAATCGGGATAATAATGATCGGCTACATTTTTAATGCTTTCGGATCCCTGCTTTTGTAACCGCTAAAATCCGGGATGCTCTCTATAAACAAAACTATTAACCAAAATATAAACAAAATATTTTAGAGGGAGGATAAATACATGCTGATTAAAATCTTAGGCCCGGGCTGTAGAAATTGCGGCGCGCTTACCGCGAACACCAAGACCGCCTTGCAGGAAACCGGTCTTGATGCCGAAATAATCAAAGTAGAGGATTTAAGGGAGATCGCGGCTTACGGGATCATGTCGACCCCGGGGTTGGTCATTGATGATAAGGTTGTTTCATCTGGGAAGGTATTAAAACCCAAAGAAATTGCTCAGATTCTTAAAAAGACTGTTGAAAAGTAAAGTGGGGGTTAAGCATGCATTTAAAGGCATTGCTTAATGGATTTAATTAATAAATTTAATAATAGAAGGTGGATACAGTGGAAAGTACAAATAAGGCCCGGTTATCCTTTCTGGATAAATATCTAACCTTATGGATCTTTATAGCAATGGGGATCGGTGTCTTAGGTGGATATATGTTTCCCCAATTCGCCCAATCGCTGAGTCAATTCAGTACCGGAACCATATCTTGGCCGATCGCTATTGGTTTGATCATTATGATGTATCCACCCTTAGCCAAGGTAAAGTACGAGGAAATCGGGAAAGTAACCCAGAATAAAAAGGTATTCTCATTCTCCTTGATACAAAACTGGGTTGTGGGACCCATTTTGATGTTTGTTTTGGCCATAATTTTCTTCGGTGATAAACCAGGCTTTGCCATGGGGCTTATAATAATCGGCCTGGCCCGTTGTATTGCCATGGTCATTATTTGGAACACTCTCGCCAAAGGAGACAACGAATACGCTGCCGCCTTAGTGGCGCTAAACTCCATCTTCCAGATACTGCTATATACGGCATATATTTATCTATTTATTACGCTCGTTCCGAAATGGCTGGGACTTTCCTGGGGCGGGCAGATTGTTGATATATCCATGTTGGACGTAGCTAAAAGCGTGCTCATATATTTGGGGATTCCTTTTGCGGCCGGCGTTATTACCAGATTTAGTTTAATCAGGTTGAAAACCAAAGAATGGTATGAAACAGTATTTATTCCCAAGATCTCACCTTTGGCACTCATTGCTTTGCTATATACGATCGTGATAATGTTTATAACTAAGGGAGAACAAATTGTTCAGAACCCGTTCGATGTCATACTTATTGCCATTCCACTCCTTATTTATTTTGCCGTCATGTTCTTTGCCAGCTTTTTTGCCGCCTATCGGTGGAGATTTAGATATGATCAGACTGTAACATTAGCATTTACAGCTGCAAGCAATAATTTCGAGTTGGCTATTGCTGTCTCTGTAGCCGTCTTCGGAATTGCTTCTGATGTTGCTTTTACTGCGGTTATAGGTCCGCTGGTAGAAGTGCCGGTTATGATAAGTTTGGTGAACGCGGCTTTATTCTTTAAGAGAAAATACTATGATGAAAAAGGCCTGCCAAAAGCTTAAGAACCCGAAAATAAAACCAGCGTAAGCAGGATTCCTTGCCGGTCAGAAGTTGACCGGTTTTTTTATGGCCTCAGTCTTGCAGTCTTGGTATTTTGGCTGATCAGACGACCAAAAGCTGACCGCCATCTTGTCATTCAGGTTAACTTCTGGTGGGTTTTTATAGATTTTTAGGTGAACGAAAAAAACATTATAGCATATAATAACTTAGTTGACGGCGGAAACTATATGGGATTATAATAGTTGACAGTGGAAACTAGATTATAGAGCGCGGGGGTAAACGATGAATAACAACTTATCTGATATATATAATCTAATCCAAGAATTATCCTGGTATTTTGGCAATCAGGGTTTTGACGGTGAGTGCTGCGGTGATTTATCTTTGATTGAATATATAGCCGTAAAAAATATCAATGATAAAGAAAATATAACGATTCAGGAAATTGGGAACGCATTGAATATTACCAAAAGCGGTGCCAGCAAAATCATTGATCGCCTGGAGAACAAGAGTTATGTTTTACGAGAGCGGTCTTCCGCCGATGGTCGAGTTTGCTGCGTTGGAATTACTAACAAAGGGGCAGAAGCCATTACCAGAATTGAGAAACTTTATACTGATTATGTAGGTGAAATGTTAAAAGATTATGATACTGATGCGGTAGCTAACATTAAAAATATATTGGAAGCATTGGTAACGTCGGTTCGGAAACAGGGGTTTATAAAGTCAAACTAAAATTAAAGTAAAAAGGAACGAATTATAATGAATAACCTTTTCGAAACAATCAAATTTTTTCTTGTAATAACCGCTGAGCTTACAGCACTGTTTCTTGGAATCAGTACAATCGTAGCATTAATACTCATGTATTTGCCGCAGGAAAAAATCAAAGCCTGGATGTCCAACAAAGGCATATTAGGCAATTTTGTGGCGGCTTTATTGGGGGCCTTAACTCCTTTTTGCGCCTGCTCAACGGTCCCCATGACGCTCGGTTTTCTTGAAATAGGAGTTCCTTTTGGCGCGACTATGTCATTTGTCATCGCTTCCCCTTTGCTTAATCCAATCATTTTAGCAATGTTATTGGCATTAATGGGCTTAAAGGTTGCTATAACCTATTTTGTCATCGTTTTTGGCGCGGCTATTGTTTTTGGAATTATCTTGGAGAAAACCGGCATGTCGAAACAGGTTAAGAATGTGCGTATTAAAGGAGGTGGCTTTGCAGATGATGAAGTCCCTCAAGCATTCAAGAGTAAATTGAAACTGTCATTCATGAAAGCATGGGGGGATTTTTATGGTATTTTAGGTTATTTGCTCCTCGGGGTCGGCATAGGAGCGGTAATTTATGGATATCTCCCAGAAGACATAGTATTAAAGTATGCTGGACCTGACAATCCATTTGCCATCCCGATTGCAGCGTTAATCGGCATTCCACTTTACATTAGAGCGGAAACAGCGATACCAATCGGTTTATCATTAATGCAAAAAGGCATGA
>CAYXHK010000182.1:0-4848 GCA_964464665.1 uncultured Syntrophomonadaceae bacterium | reverse complement strand
CCCTGGGCCCGAGCCAAGGCGGCCGGGTTTGCATCCACTTTTCCGTCATCATGTAAAACAGCCACCATTACTTTGGCGGCGAATTGCGTCAGATAAATCGCTTCCTCTATTGCCGCATCCCCGCTGCCCACGACCATAACCGTCATGTCTTTAAAAAAACTGGCGTCACAAGTAGCGCAATAACTTACGCCCTTACCCCGAAATTCAGCTTCCCCCGGTATTCCCAGCAAACGCGGTTCCGCACCGGGGGCCACGATTACCGCCTCAGCCGAATATTGACCGGACTTGCCAATCATTCGTTTGTTCTTTTCCGATAGTTCCAAAGTTTCTATTTCATCTTGAATAAATTTAGCCCCCATTTGTTCCGCATGGTTATAGAGGGCGATTACGACTTCCGCCCCGGTGGTTCCCTGCCCAAATCCTGGGTAATTCTCGATTTCATTGGTGGTAGCAATTTGCCCCCCGGGAGTTCCCTTATCAATAACGCCCACTTTCAATTGCGAACGGGCTCCGTAGATCCCCGCGGCCAGTCCAGCCGGACCCGCTCCTAAAATTAATAAGTCAAACGACGCGGTTTCCATTTAGGTCACTCACTCCTTATGCCAAGCTCGCCCATACCAGCATTTACCCGGCTTTTTTGTTATCCAAATTCCTCTAAGGATAGTATAATAAATAATAAGTTATCCTATCCAAAGAAAAAACCGGCATTTAGACAATATTATGAATATTTCGCACTTTACAAGCAATTCGCTTTGTGTTACAATAATTTTATCCTATGATAGCATGCGGCAAGCAATCTGACGACAACCGCTTATTTAGAGAACCGCTCAATAAGCGATCCGCCAAGCAAAGCAGGAAATGTTAATTATAGTTAAAGGAGGTGAAGGTATGACTCGGGAATTAATTGAATCAATTCTTGAAGACATTGGATTAGAACCATTAGAAAAAGCACCAAAAGAACCGGTAACCCCTGAAAAAAGATAGGCCAGGGGGCTTTTTTTGTTTTGGACATGTTTTAAGAAACGTTGTTTTATTATTCAGAGCTTATTTATCGAAACTTTTTTATTTATGGGCACTTTGTTTGGGGGTCTTTTTATTTTTGAGGTTTTTTTGTTTTAGCCATTCGGACAATCGGTAGTTGATAATGAATGGCCGCAGCGGTTTCGCTCTAAATTGACTTTATCGTTTGGCTGAAGGTAAATTAAATTAGTTTTAGCCTGAGTGCGTGGCCAAATTCGCATTATGATTAAACGGTCAAGCAGTTCCACAACCGTTAAGCAGACCCCATTAACCAAAATTTGATCCCCAATATTTAAGCCCTCTAAAATCTGCTCCGCTTCAATTACCAACTTGTAAACGTCCGAACCCTCCAGGCTGGCTTCCAAAGCATTAACCGTGCCGACTTCCTCCACTAATCCTCGGTACCAAACATCACCCTTCACGACTGTCCCTCCCCCGTTATTTTTTATATATTGAATTAGGGTAAAACTAAGTTGTTTAAAATTTGAGAAGAGGCTAAAGTAATTATTGATAAAAAGTCAAAAATTTAATTTTTTGTGCCGTTTGCTTATCAGCAGTTTAACGGGCAGTCTTGAGGAAAACCCCCGATTTTCATAACCCGGCCGGGTAATTCCCGGCCAATTATGGTTTCTAACCAGCGCGCCGCATCTAGAATCTGGTCTAATGAAACGTTGGTTTCAACCCCCATTCGGCTGCACATAAAAACTAAATCCTCGGTAGCTATGTTGCCGGTTGCCCGCGGGATAAAAGGACATCCCCCTAAACCGCCCAGTGAGGCCTCCAGAATCATGACGCCGCTTTGCAGGCCAGCTAATGAATTGGCCAACCCCAGCCCACGGGTATCGTGAAAATGCAGCGCCAACTCCAGATCCGGGTGTCGACTCCAGACTTCTCTCACCAATCGGCTTACTAATAAGGGATCCCCGAGTCCGGCCGTATCCGCTAATGTTATTTGTTTAATCCCTAGATCCCTAAACTCGTCCGTTAACCAAAAAATCTGTTTTAAAGGAATCTCGCCCTCAAAAGGACAACCAAAAGCAGTGGCTATAGCGGCTCGAACCACAACCCCGGCCTTAAGGGCTTCCGGCACAACTTCTCCCAGCTGTCTTAAGGATTCTTTTATCCGCATATTAACGTTGCGCTGATTGTGCGCTTCGCTGGCCGAGATCACTACCTGGACTTCATCTACCCCACTGCGGATTGCTCGCTGCACCCCGCGTTGGTTACCGACTAACGCACTGACGACGCTGCCCGGAGGGCGATCAATTTGAGTGATTACTTGTTCCGCGTCACTTAATTGCGGAATAGCCCGGGGATTTACAAAAGAGGTTGCTTCAATCAGTTTAATCTGGCAGTTAAAAATACGGTTAATCAATTCAATTTTAGCTTCGGTTGGCACAAATATTTTTTCGGCTTGGAGTCCATCGCGAGGGCCAACCTCACGAATTTGGACCTTAGCTGGTAATTTCATTTATTCTAAAGTTCCTTCCTAATTAAATCTTAACTAATAATAGCAAAAATTTTGACATTTGGTAAATAGTTTAAAGCAATAAGTAAAACCAGAAAGAAGAATCGGCAGGTTATCTCCAAATCCCCCTTCTGGTTTACCCTTTATCAAACAATTCTTTACCTAGGTGCTTTTAATCTTTTCAGACTACTTCCATTTTTCTGCTGAAACACCCGGAATCTCATATCGCGGCTGTGGATACTTAGCTCTCCATTCATTTACATCGAAATCTTTTTCAGTATTGATTTCGCCATACTTCGGCAGATCACCAAAATGAATTGCGGCTGACCGGAGAGTCCGTTGACAAATCTTCTCCAGTTTATGGCCCATCATAAAGGCACTCTCCATATTAATACCATGCTTTACGCCCATGCCATTCCACATAACCAGCAGGTCTTCCATCGTTACCAGTCCTACTGCGTCCGGATTCGAGTAGTAATACTCGCCAGTTCCTCTTACCGGGGTGCGATCAATAAAGTTAGTCGGTTGTCCGCCAATTCCGCCAAAAGTGGCTTCAAAGCGCGTAATCCCGGCTTGCATTGCCGCAAATACGTTAGCCGGACCATAGCCACGAGTTACGTGCAGGTGACATACATGCAAATCCGGATTCGGGAACTTATCCATAATCCGAGCAAAGTAGTCGTATACAGCAACTGGGTTGCCCTGGCCGTCATGATCCGCATGCTCAATGTCGGAAACCCCCATTCTCAGGAAGATTTCAGTCAGGTCTACCGCCCATTCTAAGTCTGTTGCCGATTGGGTAACCGGGCAGCCCCAGATTGTACTTACGGTACCGCAAACTTCTAATCCAACATCCCGCATATCTTTGACTACTACTTCGGAATTTGCCAAGTATTGCCGATGCGGCAGTCCGCCATTCTTAATCATATGCGCTTGACTGGTGGATGCCATGATTAGCATCCGGTCTACAGCTGGTTTTCCAGCTTTTACGGCATCGATAATCGGATAGCACCGGTCTTTAGCAATACCGATTCCGGTGAAGACTACATCTTTTTCACTATTAATCCAGCCTTTTTCCACAGCCCGTTTGCGAATCCGACAAGCTCCTTCAACTACTTCCCAGGCATCTTTAAACTGCGGAATAGCTCTGGGGTTTCCAAAGTTGGTCAATTCAATTTCTTTAAATCCGGCTTTGATCATTTCTTCTACAAACCACAGTTTAGCTTCTGTGGTAACGAAGAACTCTTCATGTTGAAAACCGTCACGAATAGTGATATCGCCTACTCTCACTTCTTTAGGAATATTTCCCAGAGTGAATTTTGGGGTATACATTAATGCAATTCCCTCCTTTTTGTGAGCCATCTGCTGGTTAACCTACTTAATCCTAGTTGCTAAAGAATCCGTAAGACTAGTACGCCTAAAACTAAGGTTAATCTTTAGTCCCAAGGATGCCCTAACCACTAAAAGTGCTCTTTATCTTCCTTTGTAGACTGGCTTCCGTTTTTCATTAAACGCAGCCAGTCCTTCATCCCGGTCTTCGCTGTATAAAGCGGCATTGTAGGCTTCAGCTTCTAACACCAGACCCGTGTAGAGATCTAAGTCGACACCGAAGTTGACCGATTTCTTCGCCTGATATACGGCGATCGGAGAATTCTTGGTGATGGCGGCTACTTCTTCAATTGCCGCGTTCATCAATTCCGCTTGCGGTACGACGCGGGCTACAAAGCCCCATTCTTTAGCTTCTGCGGCGGTTAACCGTTTAGCCGTCAGAATTAATTGTTTCGCTTTTTGTTTGCCAATCGCCCGGGACATGTTTTGAGTTCCGCCACCAGCCGGAATAACACCGATGCTGGTTTCACTCAAAGCTACGATCGCGTTTTCCGCTGCAACCATCCAGTCGCAGGCTAAGGCGATTTCTAATCCGCCCCCGAAAGCTACGCCGTTAACTGCGGCAATGAGTGGTTTGGGAAATACAGAAACAGCGGTAAACATTTTTACAAAGAGTTTTCGTTGGGCAATCATTTGGGGTTTGGTCATGGTCTTGCGCTCTTTTAGATCCGCGCCGGAACAGAAGGCTTTTTCCCCGGATCCCGTAATAATCGCGGCCCAAATGTCGTCTTCTTCTTCGATATAACTTAAAGCCGCCAGCAGGTCTCGGGCTAACTGGGTGCTGATGGCATTAAAATTTGCGGGACGATTCAGGGTGATTACCGCAAAATGTCTCTCCGCATCTTTTTCCAGGGATAAGGTTTCCCATTCCATGCCAGTCACCTCCAATCTTTAGCAAATTCCTAGTACTCAATCTTCTTGGGGCCGCCTGGGGGAATGATTAAAGTTGCTTCGGTTTTCGCGACCACTTC
>CAYXHK010000181.1:0-4849 GCA_964464665.1 uncultured Syntrophomonadaceae bacterium | reverse complement strand
ACCCTGGATACGGGCAAACCGGTGATTGAAATATGGGACCGCGAAGGGGAATTGGTTGATGACCTGCCGGTGCTGCGGGCCAAGGGGATTCGCGCTTACATCAATATTATGTACGGCTGCAATAACTTTTGCACCTATTGCATTGTCCCATACGTCAGGGGTCGGGAGCGCAGCCGACAGCCTGATAAGATTTTAGCAGAGGCAGAGGCTGCGGTTAAACAGGGTTATCGGGAAATCGTTCTTTTGGGGCAAAATGTTAATGCGTATGGCAAAGGGTTGAAAAACGGAATAGATTTTGCCGGTTTACTGACCGAAATAGACCAGGTGCCGGGCCTTGAGCGGATTCGCTATCTGACTTCGCATCCAAAGAACTTTTCAGACAAAATAATTAGGGCAATTGTGGAGTCGAAACACGTTTGCGAGCATTTCCATTTACCGGTGCAGGCCGGAGGAAACCGCGTACTGCGCTGGATGAATCGGGGCTATTCCCGGGAAGAGTATCAGGATTTGCTGAACCGGGTTCGCGCCGCGTCGCCGACCGGCAGTATTACCACTGATATTATCGTGGGATTCCCCCAGGAGACTGAATCCTGTTTTAATCACACCCTGGATTTAGTAAAATGGGCCCGGTTTGATGCTGCCTTTACTTTTTTATATTCTTCGCGCACCGGAACGCCGGCCGCCCAAATGCAGGACACGGTTCCCCTGGAGGTCAAGAAGGGCAGGCTGCAGGAGTTGATGGCAGTGCAGAATCAGATCAGTCTGGAGATAAACCGTAGTATAATCGGTAAGACCGTGGAAGTGATGGTTGAAGGACCAAGTAAAACTAATGTTTCTCGCCTCTCTGGCCGGACCAGGACGAACAAAATCGTCGTGTTTGACGGAACGCTGGATTTAACCGGGCAACTGGTGGACGTAGAAATAACTGAAGTACAGACCTGGAATTTGATGGGCAAGATAGTCGGCCCCAGTCGTTGATTAAACGGACAAAAGAAATAGCCAACCGGGGGGTTGGCTGGTTCAGAATCGCGATCCGGAAGTTTTCTCTGGAGCGGCGGTTCTTTTTTATGCGCTTTAGCTTTCTTTTCAGCATTCTTCTTCCAGAGAAACGTAAGGATCGGGTTTAAGCAGAAACAGTAGACCGATCCCGCCCAGAAACCCGCCGATATGCGCCCACCAGGCCACTTGGTTTAAGCCTCCGGCCAGCGAGGCTACCCCGTTTAAAAGCTGCAGCCCGAACCAGAACAGAATAAAAACCAATGCGCGGATTCTAACGATAAAAAAGGGCGGGAGCAGGGTCTCTACCCGGGCGCGCGGATAAGAAATCAGATAAGCCCCCAAGACACCAGCTACCGCTCCACTCGCTCCCAGAACCGGAATGGTCAGAGCCGGATCCGCCACGACCTGCGCCATACCGCCGATAATCCCGGCAGTCAAATAAAAGAGCAGATAGCGTCCGTGACCCAGCCGATCCTCCACATTATCGCCAAATACCCAGAGATACAGCATATTTCCCAGCACGTGCATCCAGCCGCTATGGAGAAACATACTGGTTACCAGGGGATACCAGGCCACAATTTCAGAAAAAGAATTTGGGATTCTTATATTGAGCTCAATCGGGATGATAGCGTAGTTGTAAGCCACCTGCATTAGTTCTTTCTGGGAGAGCGTGGCTTCCCATAAATAAATAACCAAGGTAAGGGCGATAAGCATAACGTTAACGTAGGGGTATCGTTTTGGTCGCAGGCAATCACGAAGCGGAATCATGGGCTAAATTTCCTTTCATCCGTCTTTTGTATATTATAGCATTGCTTGGGTGGGAAGTGTCGATGCCCTGTATCAAGTCAGATAAATATCCGGGCGGATAAGAGTTCGCAAAAAGTCTTTAGCTTGACCGGTTTGTTCTTCTGTAGGCGGGGAGATCTCCGAAAGCTGATAGGTCAGACCTAAGTTCGCCCATTTTTTCACTCCTAAATCGTGGTAAGGCAAAATTTCCAGTCGCTTAACGTTGGGCATCGTATTGATTAATTCTGCTAAAGCGGTTAAATCTTTTGGACTGTCAGTTAGGCTGGGGAGCAGCACGTAGCGAATCCAGACCGGCATGGCGATTTTAGTTAAATACCTGGCCAGTCGCAGCGGTTTATAGTTATAGTGCTCAGTTAAAAGCTGGTGCTTTAAGGGATCGGTATGTTTAATCGAAAAAAGCACCAGATCCGTATACCTTAGCAGTTCCTCCACTTTTTCCACATCCGCGAAACCGCTCGTATCTATCGCTTTGTGCACCTTTAACCGCTGCAACTCTTGAAAAAGCTGGCGGAGAAATTCGGCCTGCAGCAAGGGTTCGCCGCCCGAGACCGTAACGCCTCCCTGGCCCTTGGCAAAATAGGGCAGGTACTGCTTTATCTCGGCGATGATTTCTGGTACTGTTACCTCCCGGCCGCAGCGCATCGGCCAGGTGTCCGGGTTGTGGCAGTAAGCGCAGCGCAAGGAGCAACCCTGCATAAACAGGACAAAACGGAGTCCGGGACCGTCCAGGGTGCCGAAACTTTCAATAGAATGGATGTAACCTTTAACCGGGGCGACCATTTTTTATCCCCCTTTTGTCTGTTGAAGGTGCTAAGAAAGCAACCATCCAGGCGCATAAGCACAACGCCATAAAATACAACTACTGATCAAAATAGTTTTAAGGAACAGCTAAAGCCCCTTCCCGTCTAAGGAAGCAAAAGGAAGCAGGAGGGAGGATCTTTTGTTTACAGCCACTTAGGAAGCAAGTAAGGAAACAAGAGAACCGTCCGAACCGTCCCCCTGCTTCCCGCGTTGCTTTAAATACTGGAGTGGAAGGTGCGGTGGATAACGTCGAGCTGTTGTTCCCGACTTAACTTGATAAAGTTGACTGCATACCCGGAGATTCGGATGGTTAACTGCGGAAATTTTTCTGGGTGCTCCATGGCTTCGAGCAGCGTTTCCTTCTCCAGGACGTTAACGTTGATGTGGTGGCCGCCTTTTTCAAAGTACCCGTCTAACATGGTCGCCAGGTTGTTGACTTTGTCATCCTCTTCCCGACCTAAGGCCTTGGGCACGATCGAAAAAGTATAGGAAATACCGTCCTGCGCGTGCAGGTAAGGAAGCTTGGCCACGGAATTCATGGAGGCCAGCGCGCCGCGGTGGTCCCGACCGTGCATCGGGTTGGCCCCGGGAGCGAAAGGCTCGCCGGTTTTTCTTCCATCGGGCGTGGTTCCGGTTTTTTTTCCGTAAACCACGTTGGAGGTGATGGTTAAGATGGACAGGGTGTGTTCCGCGTTCCGGTAGGCCGGGGTTTTTTTCAGCTTGCTCATAAAAGATTTCACGATTTCCACGGCAATGTCATCCACGGCCGGGTCGTTGTTGCCAAAGGTGGGGTAATCGCCGGTAACCTCAAAGTCGGTAGCCAGGCCGGCACTGTTGCGCCGTACTTTTACCTTGGCATACTTTACGGCCGAGAGCGAATCCGCCACTACTGAAAGGCCGGCAATCCCAAACGCCATAGTCCGGTGGATTACCGGATCGTGCAGCGAAAACTCTAAACGTTCGTAAGCGTACTTGTCGTGCATGTAGTGGATAATATTTAAGGTATTGACGTAAAGCCGGGCCAACCAATCCAGGATCCGGTCAAAACTCTGGCGCAGTTCTTGATAATCTAAGAACTCGCTCGTAATCGGCCTAAAACCTTCGGCCACCGGCATATCCAGCTTTTCATCGATACCGCCATTAATGGCGTAGAGCAAGGCTTTGGCCAGGTTAACCCGGGCACCGAAGAATTGCATCTGTTTGCCGAGGCGCATCGCGGACACGCAGCAGGCAATTCCGTAATCATTGCCCCAAAGCGGCCGCATGATATCATCGTTTTCGTACTGCAGGGAACTGGAATGAATCGTCACCTTGGCGCAAAACTTTTTAAACGGCTCAGGCAAACCCTGTGACCAGAGCACGGTCATGTTGGGTTCCGGCGCCGGGCCTAAATTAAACAGGGTCTGCAAGATCCGATAAGAGGTTTTAGTAACCAGGGTCCGACCATCAATGCCCATGCCGCCAATCGACTCAGTAGTCCAAATCGGATCCCCGCTAAATAGCTCATCATAATCGGGCGTGCGCAGAAAGCGGATCATGCGCAGTTTGATGACCAACTGGTCAATCAACTCTTGCGCTCCTTCTTCAGTAAGCATATTTCTTTGGAGATCCCGTTCCAGATAAATATCCAGGAAAGTAGAAATTCGGCCTAAACTCATGGCTGCCCCATTTTGCTCTTTGGTAGCCCCCAGATAGCCAAAGTAGGTCCATTGCACCGCTTCCCGGGCATTTCTGGCCGGCTGCGCAATATCAAACCCGTAGGATTTAGCCATGGTTTTTAATTGGCCTAAGGATTGAATCTGGTCGGCGAGTTCCTCGCGCAGGCGAATTATCTCTTCGCTCATTACATCTACAGCCAAATGTTCCAAGTGCTTATGCTTTTCTTCAATTAAAAAATCCACCCCGTATAAGGCCACCCGGCGGTAATCCCCAATAATGCGGCCGCGGCCGTAAGCATCGGGAAGCCCGGTAATAACCCCCGCTTTGCGGGCCCGGCGCATCTCCAGGGTATAGGCGCTAAATACCGCGTCGTTATGGGTTTTTCGGTATTGGGAGAAAACCTTTTCGATTTCCGGATCGATTTCCCGGCCATACGCTTCCAGCGATTTTTTAACGGTTCGGAGTCCGCCGCTCGGCATTATGGCCCGTTTTAGCGGTTTGTCGGTTTGGAGGCCCACAATCAGCTCCAAATCTTGATCAATATAACCCGGCGGATGGGAAACGATCGAAGATACGACTGCCG
>CAYXHK010000180.1:0-4867 GCA_964464665.1 uncultured Syntrophomonadaceae bacterium | reverse complement strand
TCAAACAACCGCGTTTATCCGTGATGCAGAAAGCCTCATTTCAAAAACCCTTGGATATTCAATAAAGATCTTGGTGCCATTAATGAGTTTTTCCAAAGCGGAGGTTGTGCAGGTTGCCAAATTAAAAGGAATTAGTAAGACTTATTCATGTCATGCAGGTACTGAACAGCCATGCGGTGTTTGTGTTGCTTGTCGGGAATATTATGGTTTGGAGGTGTAAACGTGGGTGGTGGCGGAAGCAATATTTTTGGCTTGGGTGATCTGGAGTCCCTGGTTAATCGCGCCAAGGAAGAATTAAAAAAAGGTGAACCCCGGAAAAGGAATGTGTTTATCAGCTTTGCCTATGAGGATATCGATAAAGTCAACCTTCTGCGGGGACAGGCCAAGAATGATATATCCCCAATCGAATTCAATGACTGGTCAGTTTCGGATCCTTTTAATAGTGAACGCGCACCTTATATTAAACAAAAGATTGGTGAACGAATTGCCCAATCCTCATTAACTGTTGTTTATCTTTCGGATAAAACCAGTTCTAGTGCATGGGTAGAGTGGGAAATTGAAGAAAGTCTCAGAAGAGGAAAACATGTGATTGGGGTTTATGCGGGAGACGAACGGCCAGCAAAACTTCCCAATGCAATTGAACGAGAAAAAATTAAATGTGTCCCGTGGTCAAAACTCTCTGAGACAATAGATAGTTTGGAGTGATTTGATTGTGAAACCACTTTGCTTCGTGCTTATGCCTTTTGGGAAAAAACCTGCCAGTGACGGTCGTCTGATAAACTTTAACGCTGTCTACGAAGAACTAATTATGCCAGCAATAGTGGATGCAGGACTTGAACCTCTAAGGGCGGATGAAGAGGCCACAGGGGGAATCATTCACAAAGCTATGTTTGAACGTCTTGCACTATGTCAATATGCCGTGGCAGATTTGACCACTGCCAACGCAAATGTTTTTTATGAACTGGGAATACGGCATTCAATAAGACCTTGGGCTACCCAGTTGCTTTATGCGGAAGGCTGGGGGCAGTTGCCATTTGATGTGTGCTTATTGCGGGCAATGCCCTATAATCTTGGGACCGACGGCAAACCAATTAATGTGACAGAAACTTCAGTGAGGCTAACAAAGCGGCTTAAAGAAGCGAAAGGGGCTACGATCGACAGTCCCTTATTCCAACTGTTGGAAGGATTCCCAACACCTGATATTGCTCGGCTTAAGACAGATGTTTTCCGAGAGCGTGTTCAGTATGCTGATGAAATGAAAGCTAAACTTAAAAAAGCAAGACTAAGTGGGAAAGATGCTGTAGCGGCTGTTGATAATGAATTAGAAGATATCGCTTATGCAGACCCTGCAGTAGTAATAGACCTGTTACTTTCTTACCGGGCAGTAAAATCATGGCCAAGTATGATTTCGTTGGTGAAGCGAATGGCTCCGCCATTACAAAATACTGTTTTAGTCCGGGAGCAACTTGGTTTTGCCTTAAATAGGAATGGGCTCAGTGCTGATGCCGAACAGGTATTGACAGATTTAATTACAGAACGGGGAGGAAGCAGTGAAACATATGGGATCCTAGGACGGGTTTATAAAGATAGATGGGAAGATGCATTTGCATCTGGTAATTTATATCTTGCAAATGGCTTTCTTGATCAGGCTATATCCGCTTATTTAAAAGGATTCGAATCTGACTGGCGGGACGCTTATCCTGGGGTTAATGCTTTAACACTAATGGAGTTGAAGACCCCAGTAGACCAACGCCAGTCTAAATTATTACCTGTAGTCCGCTATTCAAATGAAAGACGAATTATTCAAGGCGAACCAGATTATTGGGATTATGCTACTCAGTTGGAATTAGCGATATTAGAGCGTAACCAGACGGATGCCGAAGGAGCTTTATCAATGGCTTTAGCGATAATAAGAGAACCTTGGGAGCCTGAAACTACTACACGGAATCTTGCATTAATACGACGGGCGCGAGAAGGCCGGGGCGAAATAATAGAGTGGGCAAGTGGGATTGAAGGTATTCTTCTGCAATTCACTAAAGAATAAAGGTGGTGGCTTAATGGTTCCGGACATGTGGCGCTGCCGCACAAGAATATCTAGTTTAAGCGATCTTGTCCATTTTGAGCCACTGCTCTAGCAGAGGTGAGCCACTCTTCCGTTTTGAATTGAGCTACCATTCCTGATTTAGTTTGCCACATAATTCGGAAGGAGACCGTCCCTCATCTACAGAATTCGCTGTGGTTAAGTAAGGAGGCAAACAACCATGGTTTACCATGATCACATATTTCCAGCTAACGTAACCTTTCTCGTCACTGGTGGGGCCGGCTTTATCGGCTCCAACTTGTGTGAAGCCCTGCTGAATCTGGGCCATACGGTGCGCTGCCTGGATGATCTGTCCACGGGTAAGGAGGAAAACATCGCGGGGTTGGGAGCAACGGATTTGGGGTGAGGGACGGCCGTTGTTGGCTGAGGATTTGTAGGACTCACAATCAAGGCTAAGATGGATAAATCCGTTGTGGCGGCGCTTAGAGAGGGGTGCCGGAATGGGAATTAAACAGCTTCGATAATATCTAGTGTATACTGTGTACAAGAAGGCCATCTAGTAAGGACATCTAAAATTAATTCCGTTTGTCCCCTCAGGGGACAACGGGAATTAATTTTAGATACAAAGTCGAGGATGGGGCGGCGTTCAAATATATCAGATTTCTTGATCATCCAGTTTATTATATGCTTCAGTGAAAGAATTGCTACGCCTAATTTGTTCTCAACTAATGGCTAATGCCCACCTTAAACTAAATCCATTTATTTAATTCCATAACTAGTAAATGTACTGTTGTTGATGGATTGTCTCTTTCTGGATTAGATCTTTGATAAGTAGATAAGAGTCTTTCGGCATTTTTGATTGCTGTGTTCTGACGTTCTAATAATTCCTCATACATACTTGGACTGTTTTTTCTATACTCATGGTTTAGCAGCCTTGTTAGTAGTTCTTTATACTGGTCACGTGAAAAGCCAGTATCATAATAGTTGAAATGGAGCATATACCAAATCTCAAATGCTTCATTAGAATACGCAATTTGTATATTATTGGACCTGGCCAGGCTAATAGCAGCATTAAAATTTTCTGGACCAAAGGAGTCTCTATCAAATACACACCAAACTCGATCAAATTCTTCCTTCGATTTAATAGCATTCTTTTGAATTTTTATTGCTTCTCTTACTAGGCTGTCTGTATTATATCCCTTACCATCTACAGTGACATTTGTTAATCTAAATCCTCTGAAATAATTAGGTTCTGTCTTTTTACCTTCGCAGACGATCAGAACTCTGTCTCTGGTAGGACCCCTGGTGCCGGTTTTTCTTATGTAATCCTTTAAGGCTTTGGCTTTTTTGAATAAATCGTCACTCCCCATTAATCCTCACCTTGCCATTCGAAGTCTCCCAAAAAAGGAATTGAGCCATACTTTCCCAACAAATAATCCTTTTCATATGAAGCATCATTTCTAACTTTATAGTCGATTAAGGAATACAGATCTGATGAACCATACCTATCTTTTTCCGTGAACCAAATCTGATCTCTTCTGAAAATTTTTCTGCTTAACAAATTTGTATCGTGGGTATTAAAAATCAGTTGAGAGTTCTTCGGATTACTCTCTGAGGAGTGAAACAGCTTAATAATATAACTCGTAATTAATGGATGAAGTCTTGAATCTAATTCGTCAATTACCAATATTTTTCCTTCCAATAGAGCATCTAAAATTGGTCCTAAGATAGAAACTAATTTTTGAGTGCCTTTGGATTCTTGTTTTTTCATGTCAAATTTCTCTAAACCAATATAAGACATGTTTTCATCATACTTTTTGTGCAGAGTAGTTAATGTAGTCATTCCTGGAAGATTGGATAAAAACGCACCTTCACTTTCCTTGATTAATAATTCATCTAGAAATTTTGAGTAGTTAAATTTTTTTTCTTCAATTTTAATATCTTCAATTCCTAAATCTGCAGCTCTAACTAGTTTTAAAAACGATTCTTTATTGCGTGTAATCACTTCTTTTGATAAGTGTTTATCATATAATCCTGAAGTGACATTGAAGTTTTTAAACCATTTCAATAATTTCTTTGAAATATCCCCATTAAATTGGGCAACAACTGACAAAAATAAGGCATTGTCTCTGGTTTTAACATTAAGATCTTTACCTTCTTCAAACAATTTGCCAATATCGTACTTGTTTTTCACTCTATTAAATAATAATCTTTCCTTTTGTTGTTTTTTAGATGTAGAGTAAAGCCATTCATTATGAACTCGTTTTCTATCTACTTTAAATCCATATCTGTATGTAGTATTTTCATAAATAAAAACGATCTCAAATGTAGCGGGTTTGTTTTCGGTTTCAGTGCTTAACTGAAATCGGTCAACATCAATATCTTCTTCCGCTTGAGAGTCCTTTGATGAATTTTTAACAAATTGTGACATAAAAGCCATTGCTGCAAAAAGATTGCTTTTCCCACTAGCGTTAGCACCATAAATAGCTGCTGACTTAAGGAGCTTAAAATGTGAATTTGCCTGGAAAACATGACTATCTGAGTGCTCCTGAATAGCGGAAGACACCATACTGAGAGTCACCGAATTCTTGAATGATAGGTAATTACCCATAGTAAACTGAATTAACATATAAACCCCTCCAAGCTAACAACTATAACGATATCACTTAGGTTAATTATAACCTTAAGTAATAAAAATAAAACATAATTTTTGAGACCTTTTCTCATATTAAATGCTTTTATAATATAATTTAGCAGATTTTTTTCATGTTTCGGAGTAAATATCGGTAATCGGTCTTTATGGCGGGCTGAATGAAATTATAGGCT